>JBNAVB010000007.1:0-42124 GCA_049699715.1 Candidatus Pacearchaeota archaeon
AATGCCCTCTTAATGTAGTAATTCTTTCGCATAATAATGAAAGGGAATTTGCAAGACATTTGGTAATGCAAGAATACGCACAAAAAATTGATGCTTGGATAAAATCTGTAGATAGGGGTTTTTATGATGTTCCTTACACCTATAGGATCGGTAGTCCTAGTTCACTTGCTAGAGGCGGCGGGCATCAGAAATGGGCAAAATTTAACCCGGATTTCTTTATCAAAATAGGAAAAGATATCCTTGTAGTTGAAATAAAGTCTGATGAAGATGTTACTGAAGAGAATAAAGCCAAGCTTAAATATGCGATTCAACATTTTACTGAACTTAACAAGAAGCAGAAGAAATTTAAATACCACTTTAAGTTTTTATCCCCTCAGGATTTCCCACAGTTCTTTGAAGCTATAAAGGCTGGAAATTATGAGAAATACACCAGCAATCTCGAAGCTGAATTAAAAGAATAGCTTCTTTTAATTTAAGAAAATCATCACCCGTTATTGCGACAGAGAGGAAAATCGAAACATTTATAAATTACTTATTAATATTTGTGTGTATGGAAATTAGTAAGCTAGACCTGTTGAGGATCAACCATGGCTTTGGAGGCAATTTGAGGAGCAGCTCTAGCATTGACTATGCTATTGACAAACAGAAAAATAAATGGCTAGGTCCTTACAAGCGATTGGCTTATTTTTTCCGAGCGATACTAGTAGATCATCCGTTTTCCGATGGCAATAAAAGGACAGCTGCTTTTATAGCTTTAGCTTTTGCAGAAGAAAATCATAAGCAAGTAGACAGAGATTTGCTTTTACATCATATAGTGGCGATTGCAAAGAAGAATATAACAGATATAAAACAGATAGAATGGAGGTTGAAAACCTGTATAAAATGAGAAAAAACGAAATAAACAGAATTTTGAAAAAATATAGGGAGGTATTTGAAACCCTAGAACAATATGACCAGACAGGAGAGCTCCCTTTTCAGCGAAAGAGAATAGATACAACCCTATCAGTTGAAGCAATAAACAAATTAAAAAGACTCAGTAGAAAGACTGGAAAGCCAATCTCGAGAATAATTGAAGAAAAAATAAATAAAGAAAAATAAATAAAATATAAACCCTGTTCAAAGATTATCTAGAGGACTTTTAATTTTTATCAGTTTGTCTGCTTCGTAGAAAGTTTTGCTTCTCTTCCTAAAATTTCTAATTTTATCTCTATTATCAAGGAAAATCAAGGAAAGCGGTTTTTGCAAATTTCAAGAATCTATTGATGCAATAAATATAAGTTTTAACAGTTCTCTCGCTATATCTTCTCCTTCTGCACTCTCTTTTTACGGCTTGTTCAATATCAACAGGAGCATAAACCATAAAATATAAATAGAAGTGACACTTTTATACCTTATTATTCAGAAAAAGAACCAAAAACACGCTCCCCCCAACGACTAAAATATAGTTTGCCTTCAGCAGTTATTTTATATTCAGTAAGAAAAAACTACAGTGGCAAAAAATTTTCAGCGCCCTCGCGACTTTGAGTTTTTGGGCTTCGCCCAACGTTGCAC
Source organism: Candidatus Pacearchaeota archaeon (assembly GCA_049699715.1). Classification (GTDB taxonomy): domain Archaea; phylum Nanobdellota; class Nanobdellia; order Pacearchaeales; family UBA284; genus JAVZYK01. The sequence continues at coordinate 1,552 of JBNAVB010000007.1, forward strand.
TAAAACTCAATCCCTCCAAGTATTCAGGGTCGTCTAACACCGATTCATTTCAATCGCTCGGGCGCTTGCGGTTCGCTTCATTTCATTCCACTCCCGAAAACGCTCAAAAATTCTCGAATTTTTGGCGCACCAAAAACCTTTGGTTTTTGAGTGTTTTTCACTTTGCCATCTTCGTTATCCTCAAAAATCGGAGATTTTTGGGACCCCAGAAATCGCAGATTTCTGTGGAATCGGAAAACGGAACGAGAAATAAATCAATCACTTCGTGACTAATTCTAACAATGATTTCACCGCTCATTTCATTTGCCCAAATTTTTTCTTACTGACTGGGGGAGGTGGCTTTTTAGTCCTTCGGGCAGAGTCTCCTTCACAGAAAATATAATCTTTTTATTCCAAAACCTTTATAAATATTGATATTTTATAAATATTGATATATATCAATATGTAAATAGAAGGTGCTAACAATGAAAGTGTTGAAATTTGGTGCGGTCTGGTGTTCTGGTTGTTTGGTTATGAGACCAAGATGGCAAGAAATTGAAAAGGAGAACCCTTGGCTAAAAACTGAATACTATGACTTTGACAAGGATAAAGAGGCTGTAAAAAAATGGAAGATTGACAAGAATCTGCCGACATTTGTCTTTCTGGACAAAAAAGGCAAGGAATTTCTCAGACTTCATGGAGAGCCATCCAAGGAGGAGCTTCTGAAAGTCATAAATGAGAATAAAGATAAGTAGGCGAAGAATATGAGAGTAATTGGGTTTGGAGCGGTGTGGTGTACTGTTTGTTTAGTTATGGAACCGAGATGGCGGGAGGTTGTTAAAGAAAATCCTTGGGTAAAACTGAAATGTTATGACTATGACAAAGACAAGGAAATGGTAAAAAAATATAATATCAACAAAAATCTACCGATTGTTATTTTTCTCGACAAAAAAGACAGGGAAATTTTGAGACTTGAAGGAGAGCACTCAAAGAAAGAAATCATGGAGTTAGTTAAAAAATATAAAAATAAGTAATGATTCACATGAAAAAATTAATTTCATTTTTATTATTCGGCATATTAATATTTTCAGTATTCAGTTCTTTAGCATCAGCTCAAAATATAAATATAACTGAATCAGGAGAGGTTAATGTCTATTTCTTTTGGGCAGATGGTTGTCCTCACTGTTCTGCTGAAAAAGTTTTCTTGGCAAAGCTTGAGCAAAAGTATGAACATATAGACATTCATAGTTTGGAGGTAACAAAAAGCAGGGAAAATGCTGAATTATTGGCAAAAGTTGGGAGAGAGCTAAATGCTGATGTTTCTGGTGTTCCTTTTACAGTGGTTGGCGAGCAGTATTTTATTGGATGGTATAATGAAGAAACTACTGGCAAAGCTATTGAAGATGCAATCCAATGCGTAATTAAAAATCATTGCCATGATGTTGTTAGTGGCTTAATAACTCCAATAACACAAAAAGAACAACCAATAAGCAGTAAGACAATACCTGAAAAATTAAACCTGCCTATTCTTGGAGAAGTGGAAACGAAAAATGTTTCCTTGCCTGTTTTGACAATTCTTATCGGAGCACTTGACGGATTTAATCCATGCGCTATGTGGGTTTTGCTGTTCTTGATTTCATTGCTTTTCGGAATGCAGAATAAAAAGAAGATGTGGATTTTTGGAAGTGTCTTTATTGCTGCCTCAGCATTTGTATATTTCTTGTTTATGGCGGCTTGGCTTAATATTTTTTTATTTCTCGGATTTGTGTTTTGGGTTAGGTTAATAATCGGCGGAGTTGCACTTTGGGCTGCATATTACAACCTCAAAGAATATTTTACAAATCCTTCGAGTGGGTGCAAAGTTACAGGTGAAAAGAAAAGACAGAAGGTTTTTGAGAATCTTAAGAAAATAATCCAAGAAAGACACGTCGTTATTGCCCTTCTCGGCTTGATTGTCTTGGCTTTTGCTGTAAATCTTGTTGAATTAATTTGTTCTACCGGATTGCCTGCAGTTTATACGCAAATACTGGCATTAAATAATCTACCATCATGGCAGTATTATTCTTATCTCGCACTTTACATTTTCATTTTTATTCTTGACGATTTGATTGTATTCTTTATCGCAATGTATACATTACAACTTACAGGCATCTCAACTAGATATAGCAGACTATCTCATTTAATTGGTGGAATTGTTATGTTGATAATTGGAATATTGATGATACTCAGGCCTGAACTATTAATGTTTGGTTAGGTGTTAAAATGAATGAAAAAGAAACAATAAATATATTGAAGGCACTTTCAGATGGAACTCGGCTAAGAATAGTAGAATTTCTTTTGGATGGCGAAAAATGTGTTTGCGAGATATTTCCTCATGTAAAAAGAACTCAATCAACAACCTCAATACAATTATCTAAGCTTGAAAATGCAAAAATCTTAGAGTCAAGAAAAGAGGGGAAAAAAGTTTTTTACAAAATAAAAGATTATAGGGTGTGCGATATTTTCAAGGCATTAGGATATGCCAAAGACAAGATTTTGAAAGAATCTTGTTGTATGAAAGGAGGATGTAGAGATGGATCAAAAAAATAAAATCGATGAATGGAAAGGAATACCAAGAGAAGAAATAAAATGGAGTCCAAAGATTGATGAGAAGAAATGCACTGGCTGTGGCATGTGCATCACTTCTTGTGGAAGAAATGTTTTTGATTTTGACAAGAAAAAGAATAAGTCAATTGTTGCAAAGCCTATGCAATGCATGGTTGGTTGCACTTCTTGTGAAGTTTGGTGTGTTTTCAATGCTATCACTTTTCCTGATAAGCAGTATGTCAAAGATTTGATTAAGAGAAAAGGGGTTTTGGAAATTGCGAAAAAACAACTTGATGTTAAATTGGAAAATAAATCTGTTGTGGAGGGGAAGAATGAAGATTGAAATTTTAGGTTCTGGGTGCCCGAAATGCAAGCAATTAGAGGCTAATGCAAGGAAAGCATTAGAAGAAACAAAGAAAAAAGGAGAGATAGTCAAGGTTACTGAAATTGACAAAATTATAGATTATGGAGTTATGTCAACTCCTGCAATAGTGATTGACGGAAAAATCAAAGCATATGGCCGGATTCCAGAAGTTGAAGAAATAAAGAAGTGGTTTTAATATGGAAAAAAAAGATTGGAGTTTGATGTTTTGGATAGCATTAGTATTTGCTATATTTTACTTTATCCCGCCAAATAGCGATTGGTTCAATAATTCTGTTTTAAGCGGAATAAACCTTCTTGGAGAATATGCAAAACAGCATGTTTTAACTTGTTTACTTCCTGCCCTGTTTATAGCTGGTGCAATTTCAGTTTTTATTAAAAAAGAAAAAGTAATGAAGTATCTTGGGCATGAAGCAAAGAAGTATGTCTCTTATGGTGTTGCTTCTGTTTCTGGTGCAATACTTGCAGTTTGTTCATGCACAATATTGCCCTTATTTGCAGGAATTAGAAAAAGAGGAGCTGGCTTAGGCCCAGCAGTAACTTTTTTATTCGCAGGTCCTGCCATCAACATAGCAGCAATATTCTTGACAATGTCTGTTTTAGGTTTGAAAATCGGTTTGGCAAGGGTATTTTTTGCTGTTTTAATCTCAATTCTTGCAGGTTTGACCATGCAGTTTATATTCAGGGAAAAGGTTGAAAAAGAAAAATTGATAATTCAGGAAACCGAAGAATCAAAAGTTTCAAATATTGTATTGGGTTTGTTCTTTGTTCTGCTCGTTGGCGTTTTGGTTGTGAATGGTTTGCAAATAAATCCTTTATTGAAATTCTCTTTAATTGGATTTTTTACATTAGGGGTAATCCTTATTGTGTTATTTAAATTCAGGAACCACTCCACAAAAATGTGGCTTGAAGAGACTTGGAATTTTGCTAAGATTCTCTTGCCTCTTTTGTTTATAGGTGTTTTTGTTGCAGGTTTTATAATGCCTCTGCTTCCTCAGAGTTTAATTGAAAATTTATTCGGGCAAAATAATCTTATCGGGAATTTAATTGCTTCCGTATTTGGAGCATTTATGTATTTTTCAACATTAACAGAAATTCCTATCTTACAAGCGTTAATCGCGAAGGGAATGGCATCCGGTCCAGCTCTTGCTTTACTTCTTTCAGGTCCAAGTTTGAGTTTGCCTAGTATGCTAGTCATAAGAAAGGTTTTAGGAACAAAGAAAACTGGTGTTTATGTTTTAATCGTAATAATCTACTCAACAATTGCAGGATTGATTTTTGGTTTGTTGTAAAATCCCGCCCATGTTTCGTTCCCACCAGTTCTTTTTCAGAAAAAGAACCAAAAACACGCTCCCCCCAACGACTAAAATATAGTTTGCCTTCAGCAGTTATTTTATATTCAGTAAGAAAAAACTACAGTGGCAAAAAATTTTCAGCGCCCTCGCGACTTTGAGTTTTTGGGCTTCGCCCAACGTTGCACTAAAACTCAATCCCTCCAAGTATTCGGGAGAAATGAACAGCAATTAAGAGATTACGAAACCTTGCAGGTTTCTTCATCCAAATTCCTCGCTTATCTATTATTTTTTATTTTGGCTCGGAACTTCTCTTAATCGCATAGGTTCAACGCAATTCAAAGTGCCTCGCATTTAATTTTGTCCGCTTCCGCTTTTAATCGCTATATTTATATAATCTTATAATCTAACTAAAGTTATGAAAATAGGTTTTCCCAATAATCCAAGGAAAGATATACTTGAAGAAGTTGAATGGATAGGTAGAAATGGTTTTGATTTCGTAGATTTATTTCTTGAAGAAGATAAAGCAGTTCCAGAAAAAATTGATGTTTACAAGTTAAAAAAACTTCTTCAAAAATATAAACTTGATGTTGTTGGTCATACTGCTTGGTATTTGCCAATTGGCTCCCCTGTAAAAGCTCTCCGAAAAACTTCTATTTCTGAAGCTAAAAGATATTTTGAAGTTTTCTCCAAACTTAATGTGAAATATGTAACTATTCATGCCAATTGGCCACCCGGAATGTTTTCAACAAAAGAGGGAATAAAATTTCAGGTTGAAACACTCAAAAAATTAGTGAATGAAGCTAAAAAATATAATATCAATCTTGTTTACGAACCAATAGATACTTGGCAAGATGATATAAAAAGTGTTTCTGAAATTTTAAAGAAAGTTCCAAATCTATATCTGCATATTGATATTGGTCATGTAAATCTCTTTGGCAGGAAACCAGAACAATTTATCAAAAAATTTCATAAGAAACTAAAACACATACATTTACATGACAATAATGGTGAAAAAGATTTACATATCCCTATGGGAACAGGCAATATTAATTGGGAAAATCTAATAAAAATTCTGAAAAAATATTACAATAGAACAATAACTTTAGAGATATTTTCTAAAGATAAAGATTATGTTTTATTGAGTAAAGATAAGCTTAGAAAATTATGGAAGTAGCGGAAGCGGATTATTTTATTTTCAGCTCGGCACTTTGAACTTTCTCGGCTAACGCCTCGAACCACGTCCTGCGGACTTTCGCTTCGCTCAGGGCGTTGAACAGACATTATACTCAATAAAAACTAAACCCACTCCCTCTGGTCGGGGAAAATAATTCATTACATTCATTATTTTGTTTTTACTTCTTGCGGTTTTTCTAAAAAAAGAAAAATCCTCAGACCTTCCATCCAGAATTTCTCACTCTGATAATTTCATTATCGAGGATAAATTCGGGTCAGGGAGTCTAACATCGTTATGTCTAATTCAGAATTCGGGCTAAAAAGTAGAAACCGAAAGAGAAAATAAGAAAAATAATCATAAAAATTATTTAAAATATCTTTCAAGTAGTTCCTGAATTTTTAATCTTCCTAAATACTCGTCTCTTAACATATCTCTAGTTGTATAAAATCCTCCTACTTCAAGAGATGTTCCTGCTTTAACAACTTCAGGAAGGTTCTCTAAACGTTCATATGTTATTTCTTGTGGCATTTTTATTACCTCCATGAATATATAATAATGCTTTCCTTTATAAATCTTTCATTTCTTTTACTACTTGAAAGTTAATATCCTACTTTTCAACAACTACGATAATAGCAATTTTCGACGAGCACCGAACTTCTCCCTTCGGTCGACCACGTTGCACTCTCGCTTTTTTTTGTTTTCACCGGCTTCTTTTTACTCCAATCCTTTTACAGTAATGCGAGACAGGGCAGCGCGAACACCAGGGCGAGATTGGCTTGCAGATTGTTTTGCCGAATAACACGAAGATGGCATTGAACTCGCGCCAGTAACGCTTTGGCAAGAGCTTCTCAAGGGCTCTTTCTGTTTTTTCAGGACTTGCTGTCTTGACCCAACCGAAGCGGTTCGGGATTCTGTGACAATGGGTGTCTATTGGCAGAACATCTCGGCAGAATGCAAATGACAAAACAATGTTCGCGGTTTTTGGGCCGATGCCCTTGATTGAAAGCAATTCTTGTTTGTTGTTTGGAACCTCACCATTATATTTTCTAATTATTACTTTGGAAACATGTTTTATTGTTCGGGCTTTTTTCTTGTAGTGGCCTGAGCTGTAGATAAGCTTCTCTAGTTTCTTGACTGGCATTTTCGCGATGGCTTGTGGCGTTTTGGCTACTGCAAATAATCTCTTGCTTGCAATTTCTGTGTTCTTGTCTTGAGTTCTTAATGATAAGAGGCAAGAGATGAGAATCTTGAACGCGCTTTCCTTGCAGCAGCGCATCCTGTTCAGGGTGGTTTTTTTAGTGTAATGAAAGTAGTTTGCAAGAATATCCATTATCTTGGTGATGTTCGTGTTTTCCATATTCCAAATTTTGTGACTGATATCCTACTAGGTTACTGAATTTAAAAAAGTTTAGAAGGTTCAGGATAGAACCAGAAAAGAAAAAAATAAAATTAAAATAAAAACAGAAAGAGGCTTACCTCTTTTTCTTCTTTCGTCCGCCGCGGGCCATCTTTGCTTCGCAAACATTGCCTTTGCCGTCTACATAGTAAAGGAAACCTTTCTTTCTCTTTACTGCATTCTTAATAAGGACTTTTCCCATTTGTTTTACCTCCTTTTGGTTTATTGATTAATATAATTAAACCTTAGCCGTTTAATTAGAATTTTAAGGCATAAGTTATATTTAAATGTTTTGCTCGACGATATTTTTACTTGGTAGCGACGACTTTTGAAACTTGGAGAATTTGTTGTATAATTTGTCGATTTTTGCTCGAGTAACAACATTATGATGCAAGAAACCCCCGCCGAAAGTCTTAGGGATATGCAAAAGCTCGTGGATAAGAGTTTTGATTTGTTCTTCCTCTTTTTGCTTGTCAAAACTCTCGCTGATAACCTCAATTATATATGCAGGCTCGATTGCAAGAACCTGCTGCATGATTTTCGGCAGTGAATGACATCGCGCGATTATCCCTCGAGATGATGAACCATAACTCCTGATGCAGTAAACTCTTGCGGGGTTGATGTGTTTTAGCTCGAGAACTTTGATTATTAACTCTATTTTTCTCTTGATATCCTGAGCCTCCTGATAGTAGATGTTTGTCATCTTTTCTCCTGAATTTCTATAATTTTTTCTCTTGAGCTGAGCCCTTTTATTATTTTTATCTGAGAACTTGAAACTTTATAATGCTTTGCCAGAGTTTTGATTAATTCCATGTTGGCCTTGTTTTTTGTGGCAGAAGCCTTGACTTGGACAAGATTCTCACTTTCTATGAATTTATTTTCGGAAGAGTCTGGTTTTATCCTTAATTTTAGTATCATATCGCTGAAAGGAGAAAAACATTTATAAAGTTAGTTATGGACTTTAATTTACTAAGGGTACTTGTTGAAATGGGATTAATGAGTGCGAGGAAATTGAAGAAAAAGCGCCAGAAGGCGCGTTGGAGTAGTTGGAACTATAAAAAGAGGATGCTCCGTCTGAAAGAAAAAAGCGATCCTTTAGAAGGGGCAAGCCAAGCTAAAGGGATTGTTCTTGAAAAAGTGCAGATGGAGGCAAAACAGCCAAACTCAGCGATGAGAAAATGCTGCAGAGTACAGCTCATCAAGAATAACGTCCAGGTTTCCGCATTCATCCCCGGCAATCTTGCGCAAAAATTTATAGACGAGCATGATGAGGTTATAATAGAGAGCATAGGGGGCAAGCAGGGGCGCGCGAAAGGAGACATTCCATGTGTCCGTTATCAAGTCATAAAAGTAAATGGCCAGCCTTTAAGCCAGCTTGTGAAAGGCAAGATAGAGAAGGGCAGAAGGTAAGTAAAATGGCATGCGAGTTAGGACAAATCGTTAATAATATCTTGATGTTCCTCAATTCTGTCCCTGAAATACTTGTAAAGGCTTCGGAAGAAACTGCAAAGTTTCAGGCAAAGGGGATGTACATAAGCTTCCCGTCCTCGATATATTTTGCGTGTAAAAAATACTTCAATGAAAATACTGAGAAAAAATGAAATTGTTTAATATTTATGATGTAAGTGAGGTTAAAGTAGAAGACCCGGGTTTGAAAAGATACATCAATCTTGATCCCAAACTTTTATCGAAATCAAAAGGAAGGCATGTAGAAAAGTTCGGCAAGGCTAGGGTCAATATTGTTGGGAGGCTTATCAACGAGCTGTCTGTTCCTGGACATCGCGGCAAGAAACATAAAATTATTACAAGAGTCTCTGGAAAGTATGCGAGACAAGCGAATGTGGTGCTAGAAACTTTAAAGATAATCCATGAGAGAACTAAAGAAAATCCGGTTCAGATTCTTGTCCGAGCGATAGAAAATGCATCGCCTAGAGACGAGATTACAACTATTGAATACGGCGGCGCGCGCTATCCACAGGCTGTCGACATCTCACCTATGCGAAGGATTAGTCTGGCGCTGAGGAATATTGTACATGGCGCGCACGACAAGGCTTTCGGCAAGAAAAATAAAATTCAGGAGACTCTAGCTAATGAGATCATACTTGCCAGCCAGAAAAGCAACGAGAGCTTTGCTGTGACAAAAAAAATCGAGACAGAGAAGCAAGCTGACTCAGCAAGATAATCTTGCTTTTATTCTTCAAGTTCTGCATTAAGGTTTATTCCCAAGCCACGCTTTATTAAACAATGTACTTTTATAACTTTCTTGTTATAAATTATAATCTCAAAAAAAGTTCTTTCATCAGGGCAGTTTTTTATTGACAATTTTTTTGCAAGAACCTCCTTTTCTCTGTATTTTATCTTTTCATATTCAAGAGAGGAAAGTTCTGCTGAAATAATCTTATTGTCTATGAACAAGGTTAAAGTGCCTTCTTTGATTAACTTGTGATATTCTAAACTGTCTTTTTCTATATAATCGAGTAAAATGCTCACTGAAGTAAGAACATCAAAATATGGAGACTTTTTGCTTAACGATTTTCTTATGTCTCTGAAAGAATCCGAATCCAAAGAATCTCCATTCCGGATATAAACAATGCTATCCGGATAGAATATAGTAGAATAAGTTCTGTGCTTAATCTCTCTATTGAATAGCTTGGCCAAGCCCCCAGTGGGATTTATCTCGCCATATATCTCATTGGAATTCTTGTAATATTTTATATAGCCGGTTAATAATGAGACTAAGTTTAACACGGGCACTTTAGAAGCTGCCTTAAATCTGTATTTTAAAGTGTCTGAATTATTTATGGGTGAGTCGCTGATTTCTGCCTGAGCTTTTAGGGGCCCCAAAGCAAGCAAGCTTGCCGTGATTATCGCTGGAAGGGTTTTTTTCATTATCTTTCCTGGGCATTCGGATTTAAAAGAATTGTTGTTACAGATTACAGGAAAAAACAAAGAAACTTTTAAAAATGCTCTTTTGATAGATGTTAAATGGTAAGCAAACCGCAAATTATTGACTTGAGAGCCAAGATTTTGAAGGACACCTGTAAGTATCAGTACGTTGATGTGAAGAGAAAATCAACAAGATTATTTAGCGGAGCGGATCCTGACATGAAACTGCTCGTTATAGATTTTTCAATCAGTTACGACGGCAGAAACTGGATTAATTGTCAAGACCATATCTCTCTTGAAGGAGAGAGTCTAACATCAAAGAAAAGTTTTGATGAGATAGCACAGAAATATTTCAAAGCTGTAGCAGATAGCACTGAAAAGGATGGGATAAATCATGTTAAATACAGCGAAGATGCATATGTCTTTCACAGATAATTGAAAATGGCAAAAGAGTCAAGAATTGAGAAATTCAAGAGAATAATCAATAAACCAGAGAATATAAGGAACATTTGCACGAGCGCACACATACATCACGGCAAGACAGCGATGACTGACAATCTCCTGGCGGCTGCGGGTTTAATGTCAGAGATGAGTGCAGGAGACTTGGAGAAGGGGATGATGACGTGGCAGCATGAAGATGAACAAACAAGATTATTGACTGTTGATGCGGCAAATGTTTCAATGGTTCACGAGTATCAAGGCCAAGAGTATCTTATCAATCTAATTGATACTCCCGGACATGTCGATTTTTCTGGAAATGTCACGAGAGCCATGAGGGCAGTTGACGGCACTATCATTCTCGTCTGCGCGTGCGAGGGAATCATGCCGCAGACCGAAACTGTGATAAAACAAGCTTTGCGCGAGAGAGTCAAGCCAACACTTTTCATAAACAAATTTGATAGGCTTATCAAGGAGCTTAAACTTACGCCAGAACAAATGCAGCAAAGGATTGTAAAAATAATTGCGCATTTCAACAGGCTCATCGAGAGAATCGCAGAGCCCGAATACAAAGAAAAATGGCAAGTCAATATTCAGGATGGCTCGGCGGCTTTCGGAAGTGCGCGAGACAACTGGGCTTTGTCATTGCCTTTTATGCAGAAAAAAGGTGTTACTTTCAGAGACATTGCAAAAATTTATGAAATGGGAGAAAAAGAAAGAAATGAATGGGTATGGAAAAACGCCCCATTATATGAAGTTATCCTTGATATGGTTATAAAGCACCATCCTTCGCCTATCGAGGCGCAAAAATACAGAATCCCAAAGATATGGCAGGGCGAGCTTGAGAGCGAGATGGGTAGGGATTTGCTTTCTTGTAATCCCAATGGAAAACTTGCATTCATTATCACTAGAGTTATTGTTGATCCAAGGACAGGCAAAGAGATAAGCGTCGGGAGACTCTATTCGGGCACGCTCCGCGCGGGCATTGATGTCTATCTGAACAATGCAAAAGCAAGGCAGAAAATACAACAGGTTTTTATTTACGACGGGATAAAGACCGAGGCGATGGAATTTATACCCGCAGGAAATGTTTGTGCTGTAGCCGGTATCGAGGGCAATGCTTCTGAAACCCTGACTTTAGAGCCAGAACAGGCTTTCGAAGAGATAACGCACTTGTTCGAGCCTGTTGTCACACAGGCTATAGAGGCTAAAAAGCCACAAGACTTGCCAAAGCTGATTAATGTCTTGAAACAGGTTGGCAAAGAGGACCCTTCAATTAAGGTTCAAATCAACGAGGAGACAGGCCAGCATCTTTTGTCTGGGATGGGCGAGCTGCATCTGGAGATTATTGCTAACAGGATAAGAACTGAAAAAGGAGTCGAAATCAACACCTCACAGCCCATCGTTGTTTATAGAGAAACTATAACCAAAACCTCGAGAGAGATGGAAGGGCGTTCTCCTAACAAGCACAATGTTTTCTACTTGATTGTTGAGCCTTTGGAAGATTCTGTCTACAATGCTTTGCGCTCGGGCGAGATAACCGACAGAAGAATAAAGAAAAAAGACGAGGCGCTTTACAAGGCCCTAAACTCTCTCGGAATAAGCAACGACGAGGCGAAACAATACAGGAGCATCTATAAGGATTGCGTGCTGCTTGATAAAACAAGGGGAATTGTTGCTATAGGAGAGGTTATCGAGCTGGTTATGGACGCGTTCGAGCAAGTTGTTGACCAAGGACCTCTTGCAAGAGAGCCTTGCACAAAATTAAAAGTCTCACTAATGGACTGCAAGCTTCATGAAGATGCGATTCACCGAGGCCCTGCACAAGTTATCCCCGCTGTTCGCGATGCTATCAAGGCAGCGATGTTCGATGCAAAGCCCGTTTTATTCGAGCCTTTACAAATCCTTAAATTCGAAGGCCCGATGAAGTTTATGGCTGATATTAACGCGATAATCCAGAGCAAGCGAGGGCAGTTGTTCAATGTTGAGCAGGAAGAGGAGCATGTCAAGATTGAAGCAAAAATGCCAGTCAGCGAGATGTTCGGGTTGAGCAATGATCTGCGCTCAGCGACAGAAGGCCGAGCTACATTTTTCCTTGTGGATCAGAGCTTCGAGCCGGTGCCTAAAGAGCTGCAAGAAAAAATAATCAGGCAAATCCGAGAAAGAAAAGGATTGGCTCCTGGACAATAAATAAGGCACAAAAATTAAGAGAAATTGTAAAAATGAAAGGCGATTTAGAGATTATAATAAGATTCATCCCAAATGAAACTGGGGGATTTAGTGGGATGAGAGAGATCAGCTATCGGAAAGAGGTTATGGCAGTATAAAATTACTTTATGATCAGTTGATGATCAGTTGAACAAATTGAAGGGCAGATATTATACGAGTGAGTTAGAATTATTGAAAGAGCTTGCTTTAAAAATTTAATTTTTTCAAAAACTTTTTATTTTCAAAAACCTTTTAAATTACTTTTTCGTAGGTTAAATAGATAATCCAACAAAAAGAGGAAAATGCTGCAAAAATTATCATTCAGGCCTTTCGTTATCGGAGTGATAGGAACCATCGCGAGCGGCAAGGATTCTGTTTCTAATTATCTTGTCAAGAGATATGGATTCAAAAAAATTGTGATGAGTAATTTTTTAAGAGCTGAAGCAAGAAAAAGAAAAATTAAACCTACGCGAGACAATCTAAGAAAATTGCAGCACGAGTTGCGAGCCAGATATGGAGAGGATTATCTTGTCAACAAGGCCATAGAGCTTATTAAAACTAAAGACCACATGTCGATGAAGAACGTTGTTATTGACGGCTTGAGAACAACTATAGATATAGGACTAGTAAAAAAAGAGCTCGGTGCAAAAATAATCATGGTAGATGCCAAGCCTTTTGTGAGATTCATGAGAGCAAAAAAAAGGGGAAGGAAAGGAGACAGCACCACTTATGAACAATTTTTGCATCAAGAGGCTATAGAAAGTGCTACCTTTAATTTTCACAAAAGCTTTAAAATGGCTGATTTCAAGATTGACAATAGCGGCTCGCTGAAAGATATGGAAAGAAACGTAGATGGGGTTATGCGAAAAATTAGAAAGAATTGGAAAGAGAAAATAATAAGATATAAAAAGCTGAGTTTACAAAAATATTAAGAAAAATATCAAGAAAAATGAGGGATTTCAGTCATAAAAAAGATATAGGCATGAGCAAACGCTACAAAGGCGAAAGTGGTGTGTTCTTGTCAAAAAAAGTCATTATCATCGCGATTATTGTTATTGTTGTCTTGGGCTTGGCTATAGTAGCGTTTTTTTTGATGCCTAAAATAAATTTAGGTGGCATAAACCTTGACTTTTTGAAAAACCTGTTCATGAAAGTAGCGCCAGGAATAGAAACCAATGAATCTAAAGCAGCAGTGCAGAATATCATAGGGGCTTATGATGGAATCAATATTTACACTTTGAATTTGAGTGCCTTGACAGCGATTGGAAAGCCAGCTGTTCCTTCACTTGCCAGAATTCTAGAAAATGAGAGCAGCACGGCTGACAAGAGATATGCGGCGCTGCTCGGTTTGAGCGCCATAGGCCATAATGATTCTTCTGTAAATGTCTTGAGCTACTTGAAAAACTCGTTGGATGATCCTGATGTAAATGTCAGAGTTACTGCAGCAGAGCTTGCCATGAGTTTTGGTTCTAAGGAAGGGATTCCTGTGCTAATCGCGGAGCTCGAGAATGAAGCTATATTAAAACCAAGCGAGCCTGTTATGCCAATTAATTCGCACTGCGCCTTGTTGCTTGGAAGGTATACAACACAAACTTTTGGTATAGATAAGGTACAATGGCAAGGCTGGTGGGATTCAAATAAAAACAATCTAAAATTCAACAAAGAAGATGGAAAATTCACAATCTAAGTTTTTGTTAATTGTGGCAGCGACGATAATTTTTATTAGTATGGCTTATATCGTGCCTGCCGAGACCACTTGCGTTAATGTTGGATGTGAGATTAGGATAACTATAAAAATAGCTTTCTCTGGTGCCGACAACGCGACCATAGGGAAATGGGTTAATGACACTGAATCAGTGTGGAACGGCTACACATACGGAAACTGCAAATGCCCTGTGAAAGTCTCTGTTGATTGGAAGAGTGTGCAAGGGTTGTGCGAGAATAACCCAGTTCCAGGATACCATTGCATTGATGTTACTGCCGATTACGCCCGAGACACAGCAGGCAAGACTTATCGTGGATACATGATCGGCATTGCAGAAAAAGGCAAGGATTCTAGAGGATGGTGGTCTAGCCACATGAATGAGCCCTTGCCCGGAGTTCAAGGAGACATTCATGATGCTGCTCATGAAGCAGGTCACATGATGGGATTGGAAGATGATTACAATGCTTCAAATGGAACTTACGGTGAAAACATAATGGGAAGGACGTGGGGGAACAAAGCCAAGCCAACACAAGAACAGATAAACCAGATTGTCGAGAAGAACTGCGGTTCAAATGCCTGTCCTAAGCCCAAATGTTGCTGCGGCAACGGCAAAATAGAAGAGGGCGAGGAATGTGACTATAGGGTTACGCCTAATGGATGTGAAGAAGGGGCATTGTGCGTGGCTTGTAAATGCTTTGTTATAACGCCGCCTCAATGTGGCGACGGAAAAGTCAATGGCGATGAAGAATGCGATTATATATCTACAAACAAAACCTGTGATGAAGGTTATGAATGCAATGAAGATTGTAAATGTGTCAAGGAAGAGGGCGGAGAGGAATTCACGATAACAATCACCGACCCTGATGACGGCGAGGAGATAGAGGATATCACTAGTGTTAAAGCAACTATAGAGGGCAACGAGAGCACTATAGAGAAAGTCAAGTTCTACGTTGATGATGAGCTTGTTTATACAGACACAGAATCACCTTGGAAATGGCAACTCGACCCTGAAGAGTTCGACGAAGGCGAGCATACAATAAGAGTCAAGGCCTACGACGAGGACGGCAATACAGCTGAGGACGAGATTGAAATAGAAATCGTGCATGTGACTCCTTAATTATATTAGCCCTAATTCTTAGCTAATTATTTTTAGTGACATTATTGATAAAGTTATAGTGACAGTCACGAAAGATTTAAATATTATTATGAATATATATTCATAATATTAAAAACAAGATGGCAAGGCCTTTGAAGACAAGAAAAGTTGCAGTTGAACTGAAATGTGATGACTTTGTGCCTGCTGTGCCTGTTGTCATGGAGACTTTATACTTGACAAGAGACGAACTTGAAGCCCTAAGATTAAAAGATGCCCTGGCATTAGAACAGAAAAAGGCAGCGAAATTCATGGGAATCTCGCAGCCCACATTCCACAGAATTCTGTTAAAAGCAAGAAGAAAGGTCAGCGAGGCGATTGTCGAGGCAAAAGAGCTCAAGATTAAAGAGTGGACTTAGAGGAATCAGTAATAGGAATAATTTTTAAACAATGCTTTCCTTGTAAAGCTATCAAAAAATAAAAGTAAAAATAAAAGGGGTGAAAAAATGCTTTCAGACATTCCAAAAGAATTGAGAAAAGTTCCTAAAGAACAGATTGACATGGAAATAGCGAGAGTTGGCATGATTGCCGAGCTGGATGCAGTAAACTTGTATGAACAACTCGCAGCAATGACTAACAACAAAGCTTTGAGAAACATTTTGTTTGACATCGCTAAAGAGGAGAAGACACACATGGGCGAGTTCCAGGCATTGTTGCTAAACATGGACAAAGAGCAAGTTCAAGAACTTGAAAAAGGCAAGAAAGAAGTGGAAGAAAAAGCCAAGTAAAGTTGGGCCTTACCATAGTAGGAATAAAATAGAGAAAACAGAAAATGCTATTATGGATTTTGGTATCGGTAGTTATAGTAAGTCTTTTGTCTTTAATCGGGATTTTCTTTCTCGCATTTAAAGAGAAATTCCTCAATAAAATTCTTTTGATGCTTGTGGCTCTGGCTTCTGGCGCGTTGCTCGGCAGTGCCTTCTTCCATTTATTGCCCGAGTCTCTCGAGATAGGCATAAAAAAAGTTTCTTTATTAGTCATTGTAGGAATTCTCGCTTTTTTCGTGCTGGAAAAAGTGATGCACTGGAGGCACTGCCACAAAGGAAAATGCCCTGTTCATACTTTTACTTACTCTGTTCTGATTGGAGACTCTTTACACAATTTTGTAGATGGCTTGATTATTGCCGCAGCTTATCTTACAAACGTCAATTTAGGAATCAGCGCGACAATAGCAATAATCCTGCATGAAATCCCGCAAGAAATAGGCGATTTTGGGGTTTTGCTTTATGGCGGCTTTACAAAAAAGAAAGCCTTGATTTACAATTTCTTGAGCGCTTTGACAGCAGTTTTTGGCGCTTTGGTGGGCTACTTTATCGGCTCAAACATTAATATGACTTTCTTGCTGCCTTTTGCTGCAGGAGGCTTTATATATATCGCTGTGAGTGACCTAATCCCCGAGCTTTTCAAAAAGAGCGAGATACTAGACTTTCTGTTCCATGTCTTGTTTATAATCATAGGCCTAGCGATAATGTGGCTTCTTGCCTGCGGATGTTTCTAATCCCAACAATTAAACTTAATTCTAATGCTTAAACTAAAACATAATAAAAATAAATTTACATAATAAATTTGTTGAGCCTTGTTTGTTTCTTGAAATTTGCGAGGAGTTTTGATTTATTTGTATAGAGCGAGATAGGAAGCTGGAATTTTGTTTGTGCAGCTTTGAGAGCTTCTTCAATCGAGTTAAATTTTTCCGGCTGCTTTGACATGGCTTCTCTTGTAACCTCACGCAAAATGCCAACACCGCAAGGCGCCCAATATTCCTCGCGGACTTCTCTCAACACAAGCACAGAAGCCTGTCTTTTTATTTTCTCGAGGTACTCACAAATTGCAAGTCTGTTTGCGTAATAAGCTCCTGTAACACTGCTCGCATATTTCTTGCGGCCTGAGAAAAACTCGTAATCGTGCCATGTCGCGATTTCATTAGAGCTTTTGAAATAACCTTTTGCACTGGCCTCAATAACCTCGAAGCTCCAGCAGCTTGGCATGAGCAAAATAACATAATAATTTCCGAGATAATTAGCACTGAATAACTGATATGTTGAAAGCTGTTGATAATATTTTATATTTTTCAATAAGTTTTTGCTGAGAGTATCATCAGTGGCTGTGACCGCCCATCGCGTTGGCACAAGCTTCCTCTGGGTTTTCATTCCGAGCATGCCAGCGCTCAAAATCTTGATTATGTTACTAACTGTAATGTTAGCTTTGTAAAGCTCTTGGATTGCTTGTGTGGCTTTAGCGTCTGTGTCGTTGGCAAGATAGTCAACTTTTTTTTCAATTTTTGGATTTGAATCTATCGTAACTTTTTTGAGCGGGGCGGGATTTCCTATCATCGCGACATGGGAATCTAGATGGATTCGGATCTTTGGTTTCTTTTTCAGTTCAAAACTTGCGTCGACTGCTTTATTAGCGAGAGCCACCTGCTGCATTGAGTCGAGAAATTTGTTTTGTTTTTGCTGAGTTCTTACACTTTTTATTCCTGAAACAAATCTCGAGTATATCATTCTTGAACGATATGACAAGATTTCTTGTATCGATGCTTGTTTTGAGTGCCATGACTCAGGCATGCTTAAATATTCTGTATCACCATATTCATTTGGAGAGAGGATTCCTGTAAAAACATAAGGATAATTATAGTGGCCGACAAAAATTTCGGGAGGGCTTGAGCCAGAAAAAATTGTCTCGACTTTGGGATGGAATTGTTTTAACTTGCGCAAGATTCTGCAGCCTTGGCCGCACCAACCGCGGCCTTTACATCTAACACACAAATCTGATGTCATATTCTCCCCTTTCCTTGTAAATCAAACTCTCAAGAATTAAAATACTTTTCTTTCCCCTTTCCTTATTCTTTTCCAGTCTGTTCAATCCTTCAAGTCGCTTATGCCTATAATTAAGAACAAGATACCTATAAACACAAGGGCGATAACGACGCCGCCCTTCAAAAACTCTAAAGCAGCGTGGCCCCAGTTAAAGAATAAAGGCACCGAAGTCACTAGGATTATCGGGACTACAACCAAAATCAATCCGATTAAAATTTCTAGCCACTTGTTCATAATATTATTTACATATCATTTGTTTTTAAATTTTGCGAGAAAACTTTTCTAGATGTCTAGTGCCAGAATTATTAAGAATCATACTTAAACTAATCCGTTAATGCCTTCTTCCTCCTTTTTCCTGTATGCTTGGTAAATTGGGACAATCCACTTGAGCAAATTGACAATCTCGCTTGTCTGTCTCACATGAGGGTCCTGGACATAATTCAGGATTATCGCCATGAACATAGAATCTTTGAAACGCTCGATATAATCATAACCTTCGACTTTATTGCCTTTCACAAAAAGATTTATCCTGTTCACGGCATTAACAATAACCTTAAAATGCCCATAGATATCTCGCTCATTCTCTTCCGCTTGCGCCTCTAAAGATTTTTTAGCTTCAGCAATTTCTTTGGTTGCTTCAATGAGCGCAATATCAACCTTCTCATAATCCTCCTGCAATTTCTCTATGTCCTCTTTAGGAGGCCTGTAAGTTCCTATTTGTTGAATGTCAACATTCTCGCCTTTCTTGCATTTGCCGTAGAAATCACCTATTCTTCTTATATAGCTATTAGTATCTTTAGAAAGTTTTTGTGCGAGTTTTTTGTCATGCAGCCATCTTAACGCTATGGCAATTTTTATCCTTTTTTTCATCTTGTCATAACTGCTCTCGCCCGGCGTCTCAGAAATTTTTTCTTTTAATGTATCTACATTCTTGAGATTCAATTTTATAGAATCATATTCGGAGATTCCTAGTAAAGTGCGCATCTCCTCAAGAAAATATTTTATTTTTTCTTTTTGTTTTTCTTTGTCCAGCTTTGGATAATTCTTCTCGACATAAAATTTTGTGAGGGGTTCGTTTATACTGAAAGCGCCCTGCCCTTCGTTAGCTTCCAAGTCCTCCTTGTCAATAGATTTTTTGCACCATTCAACATAATTCTCTATTTCGGATTTGTTCAGAAACTCCAAATCATAGGGCAAGTCAGTCAAGATTGTGTCTGGCTGTAGCGTTTGCATCAAAGTGTTTATAATATCTTCGAGCTTCTCGAGATGGTTTATTTTTGGGGACCATGCCATGGCTTAAAAGAAGAAATCCAAGTTTAAATAATTTATCTATTTTTGTTATTTTATAATGACATTAAAAATAAGTAAAGTGACATTGAAAACAAGAGAAAAGCTCCGAGCCATACAAAAGTAAAGTTTTAAAAACAAAATTTCTCTTAGATATTGGAAAATGAAAAGTGGCTATTCTTATATGCAAGAGATATGGAAAAAGCCTCAAGAGAACTTAGGCGAAGCAATGCATTCAAGGCTCATAGAGTGGCGCAAGGGTGAGACTATAGTTAGGGTTGATAAGCCCACGAGGCTTAATCGCGCCCGTGAGCTTGGTTACAAGGCAAAAAAAGGATTTGTCATTGTTCGCGCGAGAATTCTACGAGGCGGAAGAAAAAGGCCAAAAAGAAGAAAAGGCCGAAGGAGCAAAAGACAAACCATAAGAAAAACTTTAAAGATGAATTATAGGTGGATTGCTGAGCAGCGCGCCCAGAGAAAATACCCCAACTTAGAAGTGTTAAATTCATATTGGATAGGTAAAGATGGAATTAATTATTTTTTTGAAGTAATTTTGGTTGATCCAAACAGGCCTGAAATCAAGGCGGACAAAAACGTCAACTGGATTTTGAGCAAGAAACATAAAGGTCGTGTGTTCCGTGGGCTAACAAGCGCGGCAAGAAAATCGAGAGGCTTGAGAAAAAAAGGTGCGAGAGCAGTAAAAGTCAGACCAAGTGTAAGAGCATGGCACAGAAGGGGCAAATAAAAAATGAGAAAATCGGAAATATATTCTTTATTGGCGAAAGATTATTAAATAAAAAAATCATGGTTTAAAGATGGATAAAAGAGGCGCTAATAACTTTGTTGTTACAATTTTAATTATAACTATAGTTCTTGTAATCTTAATACTTTTAGCGCCACATTTGGTTCTAGACGGAAAGGCAGCAGCACCACCACCCCACACCCTCCCTGAGCGGAACGATGAAAAATGTGGGGATGGACATTGTGGAGACAGCGAAAACTATAGAAACTGCCCTGAAGACTGCTGCGGCGAGGCTGGAGATCAAGTAAGGACACAACATTCTTGTTGTGAGGGCTTGACTGCTGTTTCTGATATATGTGAATTCGAATGGCCTGAAGAGAAAGAAACTCTCCCTGTATTGCCACCCCCTCCGCCACCTTCTACTGATGCTATAAAAGAATTTTCTTCAGCTCCTACAGGGCAAGCAATAGCACCTCCCTCGAGTACGCCTGTCGAGCCTGTGGAATACTGCTGGTTCTGTGTTAATTGCGGCAATGGCATCTGTGAGGCTCATGAGACTACTGAGAATTGTGGGATTGATTGCGCTGTTTGCGGCAATGGCATCTGTGAGCCACCTAACGAAACCTATGATAATTGCCCACAGGACTGCTGTGCCGGAGCCGGTTACAGAGGGCCTGCTGTTGTTAATTGCTGTGAAGGCTTGAAAAAAGTTGATCCTTGTGATGTAAGCCCGCCTCCACAATATTGCTTAATTACTTTAAAGCAAGAAGCCTGTATTAATTGCGGAGACGGTAAGTGTGATGAATATGAGACGCCAAAAAACTGCCCTCAAGATTGTGTTGGCAATGTTACGAACTGCGATGAGCTTCCTAAATTAGATATTGATGCATTAGATAGAAACAATCAAATAAAGTTCCAATGGAAACCAGATACTATAATCCCAAATTCAAAGCTGTACATACAAGAAACAAATAAATGTGTAGGGGTAGACTGTGAATGGGGCCCTGAAACATTAATTGAGCAAAATTACCAGCCAGGATCGCCAAACGAATATTCAATAGACATGCCCCAAGAAAAGTTAAAATTTTATCAAATTAAAACAAAAATAAAAGTAGGGCCCAAAGAAGCAAACTGCGAGCCTCAATGTTTGTTCCAAGGAACGAAAAGCGAGGGATGGTATGATCCTTGTAATGAACCCGAGCCAAAACTATTCAAATACGACATTTGTTCAGAGAAAAAAGTCTCTTGCTGTTTCATAGGCACAAGAAGTGAAGGTTTCTATGATATTGATTGCGATAAGGCAACAGAAGAAAACCTTATAAGTTATGATACAACTTGTCATCTTGGCGCGAAATTATGCGAGCAAAAATCTAATGTGATGGTGAAATATACTCAAGAGTTCAAGAGGCCTTTAGCGAAAACCGGTGTAGCAACAAAATCAGGAATCAACTGGCTTTGGTATGTAAATATCCCAAATGTGGCAGACACGAGAGATTTGCTAAATCTTGGAGGAGGTATTTTTGATTATGTGGCTTATTGGAATCCAGAAGAACAAAAACAATATGGCTCTGCGCGCGGCGATCTTGAATTAGTTTGCTTGCCTAAAGGTGAAGGAAAAGGAGGCCAGTGTTATGAGAGATATGTTATTACTGGCTTGTTCAACTTGGAAAAAGGCAAGCCTTACTTTGTTTCGCTCAGCGAAGGTACCTATGAATGGAAAACAACTTATGTTGGAAAAGTGCCTGAAAGAGTGACGTTTGAATTTAAGTATGGGCCTGGGACATTTAGTGAGAATTATATTGTGCTGCCATTAGACACACAAATTAGAAAAGCAAGCCAGTTGTGTAAAATTTGTGTTGATAATACAATTTGTGATGATCCAAGCAAATGGATTTTGGATCAAAATGAGAGAATTCGGGGTTGGAATATAAGTGAACAAAGGGTGGATCCTATTACACCAAGAATATGTAAATATACTAATGGAACTTTTGATGTAAATGTTGATCCGGGGAAAGTTTATTTAATTAAGGTCGCAAGAAACGCAAGTTGGCAGCAGATATAGAATGTAGAATTACTCTATCTTTATGATTTGCTCTAAACCATTATCTTTTTTATTTTCAACTTTAATGAAATATCTTCCTGCTGGTAGCCATCCGAGATTTAATTTTGAATTGTAATCTTGAACCATACTAACTCCAATTTTTCTTCCGGTTTCGTCGTAAATAGAAATTTTGCCAGTATAGCCAATAACACTAAATATCTTTCCATGGCTAGGGACAACTTGAAAATCTTTTTTTACTTTATTTTCAATCGTCTTTTCCTCAACATTCACAATGAATGTATATGGGAAAATTATAGTATCATTCCCGCTATTTCCATTGCTTTTTATATGAATCACATCATAATGTTCTGTAGTGTCTATCATAAACTCAATAGTTTTTACATAAGTTGTCTCTCCTAGAGTTTTTTGGAGAGTGATATACGCACTATCGCCGTGATTAACTGTCGAATCTTGGAATTCTGTGTTGACAAACCAGTCAAAAACTCTGTCTGGTCCAGAAGAAGTATCTACCAAGGCTGTGCATGGTTGTGCAAGATTCTTTTTCAATGTAAAGATTCCATAGAGGGGAGCGTTAACTTCGCTTGTATCTTTAACAACATAAATAATGGGAGTTCTTGAGCGGGGAGGTTTGTTTGGGTCATCTATGTGCACATCTGGCAGGAGATCTGAATAAGTGTTCTTTATAGAATCTATAACATGTGCAGTATAACCATCTTTGTTGATTATTACTTCCAATTTATCCCCCGGTTTTAAATCTGGTTCAAAATTAGCTCCATCGGTGGCCCACATCCCAAACCAAACAGTAGTTGAAACAGTATCTATAGTTCCCCCTGTGGGGTGTCTAACTAATTTTACTTGCGCATTTTCTGCAGAATAACCATTGTGAGCATCTCTTACGAATTGGGAAACACTAATGCCTCTTGAGATGGAGAAAAGGATAGAAAAAAATAATGGTGCCTGGAATACCATCCAAAATTTTTTCTTTAGCCTATTTTTTGTTTCGAAATTTTCTATTTTTCTTAGGAAGTTGTTAAAATTCATAATTTTTTGAAGTTTAAGTTATATTTAAAGATTTCGGTTTTACTACTCTTATGTAGTCAGATAAAGAAATGGTTTGGCTCAGCTCGAGGGAATAAAAGTTATGTTGGAAGTTATAGTCATGGCATCTTACTTGATTTATTAAACAAGTTGTTGCCTGGACAGTATCTTGAGATATTTGGCGGCAGGGGCGGCAGGGGCATGATTGGAAAAGGTTATGGTTATGGTGGGAGTGGTCAAGACAGCGGCATGGGTGGTGGCATGGGTGGAAAAGGCAATGGTGGCAGTAAAGGTCAAGGTCAAAATGAAATTGTTATAACAGGGCCATTCAATCTTGAACAAGGAAAGCCTTATTTCATTTCAGCAACACAAAACTGGGACAGATGGACTTGGGTTGGGAGAGTGCCTGAAAGGATTACATTCAACTTGAAACCAGGAGCGAACTACATTGCGCTACCTTTAGATACAAGGCTAAAGAAAGCTGTTGATATTTGCGATAATTTGAGCCTGCCTAATGATGCGACTGTTGGGGCGTGGGATGTTAGGAAACAGGAGTTTTTATTTGGGGCGTCTCTTTTTGAACGTTTTTATTGAGAATTTATTATAGCAATATTATAGTAGTTTACTAAAGAAAACTATAAATAGTTCTTTTGCATTTAAAATCAGTAAAATAATAAACGAGGGAGGATAGAAAAGGAAGAAAAGAAAAATGACAGAATACCAATGTGATTCTTGTGCTTATAGGTTTTATTCAGAGAGGGTAACGCCACCATTCAGATGCCCTTTTTGCGGCAAGGAAAGAACTGTAAATCCTGTCCAGAGTGCTGAGCAAATTATGAGCGATATTGACAACGAGGCTCAAGAGAGAAAAGGTATCATGGATGATTTGGAAAGAGCGCGCCAAGAAGGCCGCTGAAGCCTTATAGTTTTCTACGAGTTTTCTCGACGAAAAAACCTTATCTTGTACGGTTGGTCTTTTAGTTCTAACAGAAAGATATTTAAGGATTTTTTAGTTTAGAAATTAGTTTAGAGAAAATATCTTTTGTTTTGAAAAATGGCGGATAAAAAAGGAGAAGGGTTCAAGGAAGAGCTTGAGTTAAAAGCGCTTGAGGATGAGAAGAAAGAAAGAGAGTTTGAAGAATTGCTTAATGTGATGAAGCCTTTAATGCCCGGAACACAGTTGCGAGCCGCAATTGATGACATTGCTCGCGCGGGCATGGGTGCGCTGATTGTTCTAGGAGACTCGCCAGAGGTGCTTAAAATCACTAATGGGGGAATAAAAATTGATTCAAGATTTACGCCGCAGCAGTTAGTTGAACTATGCAAGATGGATGGTGCGATTATACTTTCAGACGATTTGAAGAAGATTGTTTATTGCAACACCCAGCTTGTTCCTGACGCTAACCTAGAAACGAACGAGACAGGCACAAGGCACAGAGCAGCTGAAAGAACAGCAAAGCAGACATCAAGGCCTGTGGTGGCTGTGTCCGAGCGCAGGAAGACAACAACACTGTACTACAAGAACATGAGATATGTCTTGAGAAGTTCTGATGAAATATTGAGCAAAGCAACAGAAACATTAAGAATGTTGGAAAAACATAAGGAGATCTTGAATGAGCTGCTCGTGAATCTGAATATACTTGAATTCACAAATTTCACAACGCTCAATGAGGTTGTTTCCTGCATACAGCGCATGGAAATCATTTCTAGGATCTCGCGAACTATCAAGAAATATATCTTTGAATTGGGCGTTGAGGGCAATCTTGTAAAGATGCTCTTGCGTGAGGTTATCAAAGGCTTGGAGCGAGAAAAAGAACTGCTTTTGAAGGATTATAGCAGAAACTGGGAGTTCACCAAAACTGCTTTATCTTCATTGACACTCGACGAGCTGCTTGAGCCCAATAACATTATCCAGATTCTACTTTACTCGAGCATGAGCGAAGCTGTCAAACCACGAGGCTTTAGAATCTTGAGCAAAACTTCTTTGAACAGCGAAGCTGTCGAGCAAGTTGTAAAAGCCTTCGGAAATTTCCAGTCGCTTGTCGATACATTAAGCTTGCAGTCAGGCAAGCTTTCTGAAATTGTTGGAGACAAAGAAGCGAAGAAGCTTATACGAGATTTGGAGAACTTGAAAGAGCAAGCCTTGATAGGCAAAAAGATATAAGGCATAGAGATATCTGAATTTATTAAAAAAAAAGAAGAGAGAAAAAAATGTTAAGCCATAAACAACTAGAAGAAGCGCGAGATTATCTTGAACGAGCGCAAAATCCATTGTTCTTTTTTGACAATGATGTTGACGGATTGGCTTCCTTTTTGCTTTTGCGGAGATTTTGTGGGAAAGGCAAGGGCATTGCAATCAAGAGCTTTCCGCAGCTTAATGTGGCTTACGCACGCAAAATACACGAGTTCAAGCCGGATTATATCTTTGTTCTTGACAAGCCGCTCATAGATAAGGAGTTTAGAGACGAAGCGCAACAGAAGAACATTCCCATTATATGGATTGATCATCATCCTGCTCCAGACTATTGCCATGAAG
This sequence comes from Candidatus Pacearchaeota archaeon, assembly GCA_049699715.1. Classification (GTDB taxonomy): domain Archaea; phylum Nanobdellota; class Nanobdellia; order Pacearchaeales; family UBA284; genus JAVZYK01. The sequence continues at coordinate 27,235 of JBNAVB010000007.1, forward strand.
CAGGAATCCATTATTTCAATCCTTTGTTAGTCGAAGTGAAAGAAAAGAGCGAGAAAGAGAATGTGCCTACCTCCTATGTCTGTTACAAGCTTACGAGGAAAAAAGAGGATGAGTGGATTGCGGTCATAGGCTGCTTGTCAGACTGGTTTATTCCGGAATTTGCAGAAGATTTTGCTAAAGAGTATCCTGACTTGTTTATGCCTACTAAAAATGTGGCTAAAGCACTCTACGAAACAGAGCTAGGAAGGATAATAAAAATGCTTAATTTTGCGCTTAAAGATAGGACAAGCAATGTCGTAAGAATGTTAAAGAACTTATTGACATTAAACAGTCCAAGAGAGATTCTTGATGTAAACCCTAAAACAATCTCGATACACAAAAGATACAAGCAGATAAGCAGGCGTTACGAGAAAATTTTGAACAGAGCAAAAGAACTTGCGAAGAGCCACAGAAAACTTTTATTTTTCCAGTATGGCGGTGACTTGAGCCTGAGCTCTGAGATTTCCAACGAGCTGATCTATCTTTTTCCGGACAAGATAATTGTTGTGGCTTATATTAAAGGCGCGAAAGCGAATGTTTCGATAAGGGGAATGTTAATGGATGTCAGGGCCTTGACTGCAAAGGCCCTTAAGGACATTGAAAGCACTAGCGGAGGCCACGAGCATGCTTGCGGCGCTACATTACAAGTAGAGGAATTGCCGAGATTCCGAGACAATCTGATAAATCTGTTGAGATAGAATAGTAATAGATTGTTAGGGTAGATTGCTAGAATTGTCAAGACATGGTAAAGATATAAAGGTAAAAATATAAAAAATGAAAGTTCATCTAATTATTGAATAGAAAGTTAATATAATTACAAAAGAGGCCAAGATGAATGATAAAGAGCTGATGAGAAAAATAGGAGCCGATGCAAAACTCCTTGCGCTGTTCAAAAAAAGGCAAGCAGAAGCTTCAAGAGAGGCTCAGGAAATAAAAAAACATTTTTTCGAGAAAAAAATAAGGGTCCTTGGAGTCAATGGCTCGAGACGCTTTAAGAATGACTGCCCCCAAGAGGATTCAACAACAGAATGGTTGCTTGACAAATGTCTAGATGAAGCCAAGAAACTTGGCGCCGAGGTGAAAAAAATAAACCTAGCAGAGTATCATATAGAGCCTTGTAAAGGTTGTTACAGCACGACAAACACACAATGCCATTATAAATGCACTTGCTATCCAGAAGGCGAATATGGGGATGACATGACTAACAAGTTATATGACATTGTAGCTTGGGCTGATATCATTGTTTTCGCTACACCAGTCCATAATTTCAAGATATCTTCTCACATGTCTTTGTTCCTTGACAGGCTCATCAGCATGGACGGCAGTCTCTCGCCAGCCAATCCCTACAATGTTAAACACAAGGAGATCAATGTGAAGCATACAAAATTTATTGAGTTAACTGCTAGTGAGAAATTCGGCTCGGGTTTTTTAAGGAGGTTTACAGGGAAAGTCGCGGGCGTTATAGTTTCAGGACACGAAGTAGGAGCAAGCCTGACTATCTCCTCGCTTTTCATGACATTGAATCATTTTGGTATGGTATTCCCGCCTTTCAGCAATATGTATGCGATAAATACAATGTGCGAGGGCACTTACAAAGACAAAGAGAGGCTAAGAAATGAATGCTATGAAAAGGAAGCCCGGAGATTAGCAAAGAACCTCATTACTGCAGCAAAGGTTTTGAAAGGAAAAGATGATTACTGGTGGGTATACGACGGAAAAAGCAACTAATTTTTTGAGTTCTCAATTTTGGAAAACTTTATAATAACTGTTTTTTTTAGATTGACATGGGAAAGGAAATAAAGCTCAGGCCAATGAAACATATCAAAATTGAAAAAGGAATGAAGGCAAGCGAGATTGTAGAGAGAATGAAAGATATAGGTTTTAACGCTCGCTATCTTGCAGAGGCTTCTGAGATACTCTATGAGGCTGTGAAAGACGAGGAATGCAAATTGTTTTTTGGTATGGCTGGCGCCCTTGTGCCAGGCGGAATGAAAGAAATAGTTATTGATATGTTACAAAATGGTTATATTGATGTATTCGTCACGACTGGCGCGAACTTGACTCATGATTTGATTGAGGCTTTAGGGTTCAAGCATTATCAAGGATCGGCGAATGTCGATGATACTAAGCTTAATAAAAAAGGCATAGACAGGATTTACAATGTTTTTATGAAAGAGGAGGTTTATGATGCTGCAGAAGATTTTTTCACACAGAATTTTGATGAATTATCTAAAGCTTCAAGCCCAAAGGAGTTTTTGTGGAAGCTTGGCGAGTTGCTTCCGAAAGGCTCTAGATCTATAGTAAGGATTTGTTATGAGAAAAAGATCCCCTGTTTCTGCCCTGCTTTGACTGACTCTGGCATTGGCTTGATGGTTTGGGGGCAACTAATTAGAAAAAAGAGAATCAATCTTGACTTTTTTAAGGATCTGGCCGAGATTATAGAACTTTCATGGAGCTCCAAGAAAACCGCGGTTTTGTATGTAGGCGGTGGAGTTCCAAAAAATTATATCCAACAGGCTTTACAATTTACAAAACCTGCGAGTTACGGAATACAGATAACGACAGACAGGGCAGAGCCAGGAGGCTCGAGCGGCGCGCCGCTCAAAGAAGGCATTTCTTGGGGAAAAATGTCAAGCAAGGCCAAGTTTGTCGACATTTTTTGCGACTCCACAATCGCGTTGCCTTTGCTTTATGCTTCATTGCTTGATAAATTAAAATAAGAAATTAAAATGAGAAAGAGTTTGATGATTTGTTCAGTTTTTTTTGTTTTTTTGCCTGTCTTCCTCTCTTTTGTTAGCGCAGAAGCACTCGATGAGTTTAATCTCAATGAATTTAATGTTAGCATGAAAGAATTGAAATTGTCAGTGAATGTTTCTAATACTATCCATAGCGACGCCACCAAAATCCTTGCCAATCTGACTTATTTTCCTCGCGAAGATGAAAGACAGCAGGCAAGCTTGAAAACAATCCCTGGCGCGGAACAGATTGGGGAGGAATTTATCTTATTCAATTTCAGCAAGAAAGGCGAGATTACCTTTAAGGTCGAATCAATTGTGAATACAAAATTTTTCTTGAAGAAGGTCAAGAAAAACGTCTCGTTGATTGGCTTGGATGTGCCGGCAGAGCTCGAGGATTATATTGAAAGTTCAAATTATGTGGCTCTTGACCCTTATATCAGGAACAAGGCGAGGCAGCTTGCAACTAAAGATGCGATGGAAACTCTATATAATCTTGCAGAATATGTCAGGAATAATATGAATTACAGTCTTGGGCAAATGGAGATTAAAAATTCCTCATGGATTATGGAAAACAAGCAAGGGGTTTGCAGTCATTATACTATACTGTTCATGGCACTTGCGCGCTCACTAGGATTGCCTGCGCGATTTGTTGCGGGAGTTGCTTATTCGAACAAAGATAACAAGTTCGGCGAACATGCGTGGGCTGAAGTCTGGTTGCCTGAACATGGATGGGTTCCTTATGATGTCACATTCGGGCAGTACGGGTGGCTTGATTCGAGTCATGTTGAGCTGAAGAAAAGTATTGATGTAAGTTCGAGCGTTGAGTACAGTTATATCGGAAATATGGACATAGGAAATTTGAGTATAAAAACTTCCGTCTTGGAGCAAGAAGGCAAAGTAACAATTCCTTTAGACATCGACATGTTTATGTTCAGGCATACTTCTGGGTTTAATTCTTATATCCCTGTCGAGGTGACTGTGAAAAACTTAGAAGATTATTATGTTGTGGTTCCTGTGCGTATTTCTGTGGCTCCAGGAATCTTCGGAGCGAGCGAGAAAATCGTGTTCTTGAAACCAAAGAGCTCGGCAAGAGTTTTTTTCATGATAAATATTCCTGAACTTAAAGAATGCGAAACAGGATGCATTGCCAATGTTGTTATAGAGGACATTTTCGGCAACAAGGATGAAGCGGGCATTTTGATTGAGAGAGATAACCCTAAGATGTCATTGCAGGAAGCCGAGGCTATAATTCGCGCTTACAGCCCTGTTCGCGAGACTTCAATTGATTTTTATTGCAAGGCAGACAAGGAATTCTATTATAATTATGAGCAAATTTCTGTGACATGCAACGCGAAAAGCCAGAAAGACATGAGAGTGAGCGTGTGCAACCAAAATGTCTGCAAGAATGTGACCTTGTATGCAAACCAAACAGAGCAAGTGTTGTTGTATATCCCAGCAATCAAAGGCAATGAAACAAACACTAATGACAGTATACAAGTGCAGTGCCTTGTTCTGTGTATAATAACCCGAGAACAAAGAGATGTTTTGGCTGTTTCATGCGTTGACACAAAACTTCTTGAAGCACCTCAAGTGAACATAACTGAGATTAAAAACACAGAAGCGAAATATGGCTCTTCAGGCGCTTTAGAACTTGTGGTTGAGTCTAACATTGCTATCAATGCGAATCTCTCCATCGCAAGAGGCTCTGAGTTCGAGAAACAGACGATATTCTTGAACAAAGGGGCTAATACTATTAAAGTTGATATGAAAACATGGGAGATGGACATTGGCGAAAAGCAGGTTCATGCCTCAATCCTTTATGAGGACAAGAACGGCAAAGTCTATGAAGCACAGAGAGATTTTGTTTTTGTCGTGAAAGATGTGAGCATCTTTGAGAAAATTTTTGTGAAAATAATACATTTGTTCGAATGAAACTATTCAAAAGCTTTAAAAATCACTGTTTTTTAATCTTAAAATGGCATTAAGAAAAGGTCATTGTTATACGCTCGTGAAGCGCTCGTATACTCGCAAATCTAAAGTCAAGAGCAAAAGTTACATCAAGACCCTCCCGCCTTCCAAGATTGCGAGATTCACGATGGGGGATGTTTCGGGATTTGAGCAAGGAAAGTACTCTTATTTTGTAAAGTTAATTGTCAATGAACCGGTGCAGATTCGAGACAATGCCTTAGAATCTGCGAGGCAGTGGGCTCATAGGGCTCTGGAAGAAAAATTGAAAGGGAATTTTTATTTCAATGTGAGCGCTTATCCCCATCAAATTCTTCGAGAGAACAAGATGTTGACGGGCGCGGGCGCAGACAGGATGCAGACTGGAATGAGTCATTGTTTCGGTAAGCCTATAGGAATAGCAGCCCGAATCTCCAAAAATGGAGCGATTTTTACTGTGGCTTGCAACAAAGAAGCAATAGTATCTGTTAGAGAAATTCTCAATGATGTCAAGACAAAGCTGCCTGGCAACAAGTCTGTAATCGTTGAAGAAATCAAGAGATAATTTTTTATTTATCTCGTTAAATTTAAATATCTCTTTTTTCTTATCTTAATGTAATATAAAAAAGAGGAAAATGGCACCGGATCCCTATCTGAAAACAGAAGATTCAAAAAATGTTGTGTGGCTTTCGGAACTAAGCAAGAATGATATTCCTATTGCTGGTGGCAAGGGTGCTAACCTCGCAGAAATGTACAATGCGGGCTTCCCTGTCCCACCTGCATTTATTGTAACAGCCCAGGCATTCGCGACTTTCTTGAGAGAGTCAGAATTGAGAAACAAGATACTTGAAACAGTTAACTCGATAGAGCTTGAGAATACTGCTGAGCTTGAGACTAAAGCAAAAGAAATCCAGCATATGATTATCGCTGCAAAGATGCCGAAGGCGCTGGCAGAAGAGATTATAGATTCTTATTCTAATCTTGGAATTGAAAAAGGAGACATTGGAAAAACCCCTGCTAATGAGCTTTTGAAACTTGCAGAAGCGAAAGGAGAGCAAGTTTTTGTCGCTGTTCGCTCCAGCGCAACCACAGAAGACTTGAGTACAGCGAGTTTCGCAGGACAGCAAGAGACTTTTTTGAACATCAAGGGCGGCGAAGCCTTGTTAGAAGCAGTCAAGAAATGTTGGGCTTCTTTATTCACAGCTCGCGCAATCTATTATAGAACAAAACGCGGTTTTTCACATGAAACCAGCTACATTGCGGTTATTGTCCAAAGAATGGTTAACTCCGACAAGAGTGGGGTTATGTTTACTATAAACCCACTGACTAACAACAAAGAGGAGATTGTCATTGAATCTGTTTTTGGATTAGGCGAGGGCATTGTTTCTGGCACAATTGAACCAGACAGCTATGTAATAAACAAGAGAAAATTAGATATCGTCAAGAGAAGGCTGGGCTTGAAGAAACTTGCTTTTGTCAAAGATATGGAAGGGCACACAATCAAGGAAGAACTGCCAGAGGACAAGCAGAATGAGGAGGTTTTGACTTTAGCCGAGTTGAAGAGCCTTGCGAATTACGGCTTGGAGATTGAGGAGCATTACAAGTGGCCGCAAGACATTGAATGGGCAATTGAAAAAGGCCGCGTTTACATTGTGCAGTCAAGGCCTGTCACGACAGTCGAGAAAGAGACAAAAAAAGTTGAATTGCAGGGCCGTGTTCTTATCGAGGGCTTAGCTGCTTCGACTGGAATCGCTTCTGGAATTGTCAAGATAATCAATGATTTGAAGGACTTACACAAAATCAAGGAAGGTGACATTCTTGTAACACGCATGACTAATCCAGATATGGTTGTCACGATGCAGAAAGCCAGGGCAATTGTGACAGATGAAGGGGGATTAACAGCACATGCTGCTATAGTCTCACGCGAGATAGGGCTGCCTTGCGTCGTTGGTACAAAGAATGCAACTCATGTCTTGCAAGAAGGATCCATTGTAACAGTTGACGGCACTAATGGTAAGGTTTATGAGGGGAAGGTTGAATTTATCGAAGAAAAAGAGGAGAGAGAAAAGAAGAAAGAAGAAAAGCCGGCGCCTCCAGCTTTAGCTAAAATGCTGATTCCTCCTGAAGTGCGAGAGGCCTTTGAGATGGCAAAGAAAAGAAAAGAGGGAGAGGGGGGGACTTTAGTGAAAGTCAATTGTGATTTACCTGATGTTGCTGAAAGAGCAGCAGCGACAGGCGCAGAGGGTGTCGGGCTAGTGAGAATAGAATTTATTATTGCAAAAAGTGGAGTTCATCCTGCCGAGTATGTGAGAAAAGGGGAGCAAGACAAATATTCCGAATTGCTCGCGAATGGAATTGAAAGAATTACTAAAGCGTTCCAAGGAAAGAGCGTGTGGGTTAGAACAAGCGACATCAGAACAGATGAATACAGAAATTTGGAAGGCGCAAACTTAGAGCCAGAAGAAGACAATCCTATGCTTGGATGGCATGGAATCCGCCGTGGGCTCGATGACATGGAAATTCTCAAAGCAGAGTTCAAGGCGGTGAAGCTCTTGCACGACAGGGGCTACACTAATGTTGGCATAATGCTCCCTTTTGTCATTCGCACAGAAGAGCTCAAGAAAGCAAAGGAGTTGTGCCGCGAAGTTGGGTTAGAGCCAAGGCACCAAGTTGAATTCGGAGTTATGATTGAAACCCCTGCGAGCTGTATGATTATTGAGGAACTTTGTTCAGAAGGAATTGATTTCATAAGCTTCGGCACGAATGATCTGACTCAGCTCACTTTAGGGATAGACAGGAATAACGAGAGACTCGCGCGTTTGTATGATGAAATGCATCCCGCTGTTTTGCGCTTGCTTGAGATGGTTATTAGCATTTGCAAGAGCTACAATGTCAAGACAAGCATCTGCGGGCAGGCTGGTTCTCGCGTGGAGATGGCCAAGTTCCTCGCGAAGAAAGGAATCTCGAGCATCTCTGCGAACATAGACTCTGTTGCCTTAATAAGAGAGGCAATAAAAGAAGTTCAAGTTTGAATTCCATTTTTTCTTTTGAAGTTCTTTTTTCTTCGGGAGAGCAAAGAGCATTAGTTATTTATTTTCGTAATCCAGAGCATTATAATAGAGAATAATAAATTTTTTAAACTAATAAAAAATGGTCGTTGTAGAAAGCTATTGTAAAAAAAGTATAAAAATGGTTATTGAAATCTACATCAACTTAACAAAGTATCCTCGCTCCAAAAAAATAGTTGTTACACCCATCCTTTACTCTAAAGGGATTTATAGATCTAAAAGATACAAGCCTATTGTCTTTGATTATGGCAAAGAGGGAATAGACAAACTCAAAAAAATTTTGGATAACTATTTTAAAAGATATACTGTTAATTTTGTTCTATCTGAAAAACAATTAGAGTTTATATCTAAAAGAGACACAAAGGGAAATACGTTAGAAGCCTTGATAGAACTTTTGGAAAACCAATAACTAAAATCAAACTCAAAAAATTTTTATACCCCTTTTTATTTCTATAGTTTTTATAGACAAATAACAGAGAAAAACGAAAAAATGCTAGAAAAAGAGGCCGTAGAGAGAGGCATAGATATAGAATCTTTGAAGGAAGGGCAGCGGAAGCTCGCAAAGCTCGTTTCTTGCAAAGATGCTGTTGACTTTAGCAATGCGACAAGGTTTGCAGGAGTTGATTTAGAAACTCTCAAAACCAAAGAGATTCTTGCCACTATTGCAGTTTTGGATGAAAATATGGAAACTGTTGAGGAGAAATACGCTATCAAGGCTGCAAGATTTCCTTACATCCCGGGTTTTAGAGCCTATAGAGAGCTGCCTGTAATTCTTGCAGCTTATGATAAGCTTGGGGAGCAACCGGATATTATTTTTATCGAGGCCCATGGAATCTCGCATCCAAGAGGTTTGGGCTTGGCAAGCCATCTTGGCGTTAGTATCAATAAGCCCGTGATAGGGATAGCCAATAACATTCTTGTTGGAGAAGAAAAGGGCAATCAAGTGATCTTAAATGGTAAGGTTATTGCTGAAAAAGTTATCACAAAACAGGGCTCGAAGCCGTTTTATGTCTCTGTAGGTAACTTAATCTCTTTAAAATCCGCTACTGAACTCGTGAAAAAATGCATTCGCGAACCGCACAAGCTTCCAGAGCCTTTAGTGCAAGCGAGAAAAGTCGCGCAGAGAGTAAAAAGAGAAATGAATCTATAAAAATCTGTAAAAAGAGACAAATATATAGGAAATAAGGAAAGAAATATAAAACAAAAAACAATAGTTACAAGGTTGCTACTCCTATTTTTGTGGCAATAACTTTCAGTTTCTGTATAAGCTCTTGGGCTGTATCTTCTTCTATTTTCTTTCCCTCACCTATTTTTGTTTCTTCCTCTGTCTTTACTTCTACAAAATTTATTAAGTCCCTAATGTCATTTTCGATTTCTTCGATTCTTTGTTTTATGTTGCCGTCGATTGGCTTGTATTTGACTGGCTTGTATTTTTTGCCGAAAAGTCCCATTTTATAGTTTACCTCCTTCAAGATTTACCCCTTTTGATAATTTAATAATTATGCCTATATTATGACTATAGTAAGAATTTTTAGTTTTTAAGTCTTTTCTTTAGAGGTTCTGTAAATTTAAGGGGGTGATAAAGCCATTTTATCGAAGATATCGACGAGATATTATTATACAAACTTTTAACTTTTAAAAATATTTAAAAATAGAATTTCAGATTTCAAAAATAGAAATTTTTCCGAAGATAAAAAAATCATCACCCGTTCGGCTTAACAGAACTTTTTTAGAAACCCTGAGAAATTCATTAATTCCTTGAAGATTTATTAAAAAATACGAAATGGTACAAAGTGAGACGGTGTCAAAGCCCAATTTTAACTTAAAAATCCCGAGAGATTCAAAAGTCTTTTTCCAATATAAATCCCGAAGGAAAAATATTGTCTTAGGGACTGCTCCACCGCTCGTTTATAACATGAATGTAACGTTTTTAAAAGTTTCTTACTATTCAAAAGAAACAAATTTAATTTTCAGCAGGGGTTAACTGGTTAACTCATCATCCCGGTTAACTCGCCATCCTCGGCTTGATGTCTATCTCAAGGTGGCGCCATAGCTCCCCGGGGATGAGTGCGCCAAACTTCTTTGTGGCTTCTTTAATTCCAAAATTTTTGACATCTCTCACTTCCTTAATTTTGGGAGTCATTATAAAAGCAACAGCTAATCTTAACAAACCACTAATCAAAAACACGGTTAATATCGGAGAAATCCCCAAAACTGCAAAGTGTAGTGATGAGAGAAAACCACCAGAAGTTGCGCCCATAAACACGCCTATGCCGTTCATTATATTTGAATAAGCCACGCACAAAGCTATCCTCTGACGCGTTACAGCGTCGTAGATAAAGTTGCTCGAGCTTAAATTGAAGCCAGCCCAAACCATCCCTGAGAAGGCTTCAATAATGATAAGATATGACAACAAAAACTCTTTGCTTATAAATATAGAAAAGAACCACAACAATGGCACCAAGGCTACAAGGAAAGAGGTAATTTTGGTTGCTTTTATGTTTCCATAATGGTCTGCAAATTTGCCCCATAATGGCATGAAGAGTAATGAAACTAAAGAACTCGCTATTGTAACGAGTATCCATTGCAAATAACTGAAGCCTAAATCCTTTAACATGTAAACTGCAAAGAAAGGAGAGGCAATCGCTGTAGCGAGCTGCATTAAAGCAACAAGAACAGTAAACTTGCCGAAATTGCTTTTCGGGATGTAACGGACGAACTGCCAGAAACTAAAATAATAACCTTTTTCATAGGTTAATTTAGGCTCGTATTTCTTCGAAAGCAGAAAGGCTGAAACTAGCCTTGCGACAAAAGCAATAGTAAACAAAATGGCGAATCCTATAAAGATTTTTGTCTGGGAGAAATAATCAAGAATGAAGCTGCCGAAGAGCATTGAAACCAAGGCAACGAAACCTACAATTCTGTTCCTGTTTCCAAAATACTTGCCTGAATTTTCTGTTACAATGTCTTTCATCCAGGAGTTCCAAGCAGGCACTAGAATTGCACCAAATAAAACTAGTAAAGTATAAATTATAATGAGAAGAGCGGGGGTTATTGTAGAATTCACATTGAAGATGAAGTAAAGGGCGCCTATTACTATAACTAAGAGCCACATTATTGCCTGGAGTAAGGCACCTAACACAACTATTTTCTTTCTTGAAGTTTTTTCCATCAGTTTAGGAACAAAAAGTTGTGAAAAATTGCCAAGCAAGGACGGCAATGAAGTCAAGAAACCTATGTGCGCGTTAGTCGCGCCGAGTTTCAAGGCAAAAGGTGTAATATACCTCATGCCCGAACCCTCACTTACTGAATATGCCGAACCCTCGCGAACGCTTATTAATTTTGTTTTTTCAATAAGTTTTTTTTGTTTTTTTGTTTGTGCTATCACCTTTTTCATTTTTGAGTTTTCATTAAATAAAAACTATATTTATAAACTTTTTGAAAAAGTTTATTAACGAAAGAATTCTTTAAGATTTAAGAGTTTAAGAGTAAGAAAAAAGAAGGAAAAATGAAAGCCACAAAGATGCATAATTTAGAAATCGCGAGAATTTTCTTTGAGATGGCCGACATTCTTGAAATGCAAAACGAGCCGTGGAAGCCACAAGCTTATCGAAGAGCGGCTAAAGTAATAGCGGCAATGGAAGAGGATGTCGAGAACATTTACGATGAGAAAGGATTGAGAGGCTTAGAGGAGATTTCTGGAGTTGGCAAGAACATGGCTAACAAAATTGTTGAGTATCTGAAGACTGGCAAAATTCACGCGCATGAAAAACTCAAAGCAAGTATAAGTGCAAAGGTTTCGGAACTCATGGAGATTCCTGGGATAGGGCCAAAGAAAATAAAAAAATTGAACTTGATGCTCGGGATTAAGACAATCGAGGATTTGGAAAATGCAATTAGTGGGCATAAGATTGCGAAGCTTCCTGGCTTCGGTGAGAAATCAGAGCAAGACATCTTGGAAGGGCTAAAAATGAAAAAAGAGAAAAGAAGGCCATTAAGGGAAGTGCTTCCTGTAGCGAATCACATTGTTGAACAATTGAAAAAGTCAAAAATTGTGGAAAAGATTGATGTGGCTGGCTCAATCAGAAGAAAAAAAGAAACTGTAAGGGACATTGACATTCTTGTTACCTCAAAACAGCCAGGCAAGGTGATGGAAATCTTTACAACAATGCCAGAGGTTTCTCGAGTGTTGGCGAAAGGCCCTACAAAATCGACTGTAATATTGAAAAGTGGAATTCAGGCGGATGTTCGCGTTGTTCCAAAGAACTCATATGGCGCGGCTTTGATGTACTTTACCGGCTCTAAAGAATATAATATAAGGCTACGAGAAATAGCTATGAGAAAAGGCTACAAGCTTAGCGAATATGGCTTATTTGATAGAATCTCGGGCAAGTTTGTTGCTGGCGCGACAGAAGAAGAAGTTTACAAAAAGCTCGGCTTGAAATTTGTAAAGCCTGAAGAGCGAGAAGGTTAGATTTATTTGGTGTTTAATCATCAAAAAACTGAGATAAATCTACAGTATCTTTCGAATTTGTAGTTGTGAAATACCCCCTATCGATATTAAATTCAACAGCCTCGTTATAGTTATAATCATAACCTAAAATTTTTGAGCCAGGAAAAGTTTTTCTGAGTTCTTCTACAAAATCTTCGAAATTTTTTATATAATCTTTAATGTACTCGCCGCCGTCATTTTTTCCTATATATTTCTCATTTAATTTGAAAACTACCAGTCTTGCAGAATTATATTCTTGCATTAACGGCCATAATTTTTTTGCTTCTTTGATTGCATTAAGGTGGCCGCAAATATTAGTCGGTGGGTAGTGACTTAACAATCCAAATTTTTCACTTTCTTTTTCAAAAAATCCAAGAACACAATAACAACCAACTAATCCCTTTGTTTCTAAAATTCCGTGAGACCATGTTTTTAAATCCAAGAAACTGACATTTCTTGTAGTTTGTTCTAGCGATTTATGAAATTCACGAATTGTTTTCTCGCCTGTTGGCTTGCTTTCGTAGTTAATATGAATTTTTTTAGTGCAACCAGAAATTAAAAAAAATGCAAGGAAAAAAAAATAGACTTCCTTTTATTTTCATCTTAGTTTCCACCATTCCAGAATTCTCAATTCTTTAGATACTTTTAAAATATGCGCCAGCCGGGATTCGCACCCGGGTCACAACGTTGGCAACGTCGCGTCTTAACTACTGGACTACTGGCGCTCGAAAGAGGAAAGAAAAAAGAGTTTTTAAATTTAATTTTTATTTGAGCATGTCTAAAAATTATTCTTACTTTTTACTTTTTTTCTTAGTACTTTCCTAGTACTCTTCTTGTGGCATCTCTGGCATTTTGGAGCTTCCTTTGCTCCCTGTCGCTGCTATGACATCATCAATTCTTAGAATCATCATGGCCACTTCGCTGGCGCTCTTAAGAGCTTGATTCTTAATTTCGAGAGGCTCAACAATGCCCTTTTCGAGAGTGTTGCATATTGCAGTTTCTTTCGAGTTAGTTGTAAGATCGAGACCTATCATGAATTCTTTTTTGTCATGTCGCGCTTTAAGTTCTGTTAAGATATCTATTGGGTCTAAGCCAGCATTTTCTGCGAGTGTTCTTGGAACTATTTCTAATGATTCAGCAAATGCCTTGATAGCAAGTTGCTCTCTGCCCTTTATGCTTTGCGCGAATTCTTGAAGTCTCTTTGAAAGCTCCATTTCAAAAGCACCGCCGCCTGCGACCACATAACCTTTTTCAAGAGCAACGGCAACATCGCCGATACCATCCTTGAGAGCCCTCTCAAGCTCGTCAATGACATGTTCTGTGCCTCCGCGGATGAGAATTGTCAGAGCTTTGGGATTTTCACAGCCAGTAATAATAGTCATCCCTTCTTCATCACCTTCTTTAATTTCCTTGACAAGTCGTGCCTTGCCTAAATCCTCTTGTGTGAGCTCATTGAGATTGCTCACTATTTTGGCACCAGTTGCCTTGGCAATCAAATCAATATCACTTTTTTTAATTCTTCTTGCCGCGAAAATTCCTGCCTTGGCAAGATAGTACTGGGCAACATCATCTATGCCTTTCTGGCAAAGCACAACATTTGCGCCTACTTTTTTAATTTTTTCAACCATGTTCCTTAGAATCTTGTCTTCTTGATCTATGAACGCTTGGAGTTGTTCTGGCGCTGTAATCTGAATCTTGGCTTCTGTCTCGGGGCCCTTAACTTCCATTGCCATGTCTAACAAGGCAATTTTAGCATTTTTTATTTGTGATGGCATGTCTTGAGAAACTCGCTCTTTGTCTATTAATATGCCAGAAATTAGTTCTGTATCTTCAATGCCCTCGCCTTTTCTTTTTTCGAGTTTAATATTGCTCTTGTCAATAACCATGCCTTCTTCACTTTTCTCAATGATCTGCTTTATTGCTTTGACAACAACTTCGCTTAATTTTTCTTTAGCAGCTTCTGCGCCCTTACCAGTCATTGCCGTCATGACAATCTGTTTTAACAATAATTCCTTTTCTGGGGAAACTGCAACTGCAAGCTCTTTGGCAATTTGCTGTGATTTTTCCGCTGCAATCCTATAACCTCTTGTTATGACTGTTGGATGAATTTTCTCGTCAAGAAGCTTCTCGGCATTCTCGAGCAGCTTGCCTGCAATTATAACTGCTGTTGTAGTGCCGTCGCCAATCTCTGCCTCTTGTGTCTTTGCGATTTCAACCATCATCTTGGCAGCAGGGTGCTCTATTTCCATCTCTTCCAGGATTGTAACACCGTCATTCGTCACAGTAACATCACCGATACTGTCAACCAACATTTTATCCATTCCTTTCGGGCCGAGAGTTGTCTTGACTGTTTCTGCCACTATGCGCGCGGCTAAAATATTATTGCGTTGGGCATCTTTACCTAACATCCTTTGGACATTTTCAGGTAAAATATAAATTGGCTGTTTTTCTGCCATTTTTATTAGCTGTTAATCACCCCCTTATCCAATTTTTCAACCTTTTATTTATTATAGTTTATTGTTTCTCTTGAATTTAAAAAGTTTTCTGTCATTCTAGGCTTGTAGAAAGTAAATCTCTATAACAAAGAGATTTACTATTTTTTCTGTGTT
>JBNAVB010000008.1:0-36386 GCA_049699715.1 Candidatus Pacearchaeota archaeon
CGCATGGATGGCTGGATGCTGGCTCTCGTATCGGATTATTCGAGGTTAAAGATTCGAAGCTTTTTGTAATAAAATAAAAATGTTTTTTGTAATAAAATAAAGATGATATTTTTTATTAGCAAGAGAACCAAGAAAGCAGGAATTTTTCTGAAAGAAGTATACAAAATAGAAGATATAAAGAAAAACGAGCAAGAGGATTATGATGGTGTGCTGCTGAAGACAGCAGATGTGGAAATTCTTAGGAGAATGATTGACAAAGCCGCTAATTATTTTGAGATTTATGTTCTTGGGACTAATGATAAGATAAATCGCGTAGCCTTAGAACATAAAAAAGTCAAAGCTTTAGTTTCGCCAGAATTTGGAAGGGTATTTGATTACACTGGCTACAGAAACTCAGGCTTGAATCAGGTTTTATGCAAAATCGCTCGTGATAATAACAAAGAGATTATAGAAAATTTTTCAGATTTTTTAGAAAAAGATAAGAAGAATAAGGCGATATGGCTCGGCAGAGTGTTGCAAAACGCAAGGCTCTGCAAAAAATATCACACCAAGTTCATCGTGGCGCAGTTCATCAAGAGCGAGAAAGAGATTTTCGAGATAAGAAAGATTGAAGATTTTGTAAGAGCATTATCTTGATCCTATCTTTGACTCGAATGGCCATGCGCTGTGGCCGAACTGAACCACCAAATCAATGTTTAACTTATTGAGGCCTTGCGGCAAATCGCAGGCGCCATAACAACTTCCAATCCATATAAGCACTTGAGCTTTGGTTTCTGTTTCTATTTTATCTGTTATTTCAGGGGCTTTTGATTTCAAGCCTTCTGGAAGCTGTATCACAACTCGAGAAGCTTTTTGCTTCTTTATTTCTTTGATGACTTTTTCTAGTTCGAGATTATAATCCATAACCTTTTTATAAGATTTGGATTTATAAGTCTTATGAAAAGGAAAACAAGTGACGTGAATGGCAAGGTATATAAACTTGTTAGAAAAATCCCAAAAGGCAAGGTTACAAGTTACGGCATTATCGCAAGGAAATTGAGAACAAGCGCAAGAGCGGTAGGGCAGATAATGAAAAGAAATCCTTATAGGAACGTTCCTTGCTACAGGGTTGTTATGTCAAACGGCGAAGTTGGAGGCTTTAGAGGCAGTCGTGAGAAAGAAAAGATAAGATTGTTGAGAAAAGAAGGTATAATGCTTACAAAAGGGCTGGGAAAAAGAAAAATCAACAAAAAATTTTTTTATTATTTTAATCCTATCGCAAGAAATCTATAGCATTTTAATCTGTAGATGAATTGCGTTAGGTAAGAAACCAAGACCAACATCATGGAACTATCTGGGAAAAGTAGTCATTCGACGGAAGCTGGGGCTTTCAAGCCCCAGAGGACGTCACTTTACCTTAACTCATAAACGAACAGCTTTTCGAAAAATAAGCTGGACTCGTCTATTTTTCTGAAAGTGTAGTTATATTTTTTGAACAAGTTTTCGATGTTTTTGTTGAGTGAGCTGCAAAGTAAGAGTATCTTGCCCTTTGTCTCCAGATGCTCTCTTGCCTGTTTCAAGAATCTGTCTATGACCTCTGTGCCGTTTTTGCCGCCGTCCAAATCTATATGTTTGATTTCCTTGCTTGGGAGATAAGGGGGATTGAACAGAATTACATCAAATCTGTCATTTATATTCGAGAATAAATCTGAATGAATAATATTTATTTTACCGAGACTTTTCTGAAGGTCCTCGCTTATGTCTGCTGCTACAACGTTATTTGAGAATCTGGAAGCTTCTTTCGCTAGAATACCTGAGCCAGTGCCCATGTCTAGAACTTTGTTTTGGGGTTTGATACTGTTTTTGATATGTTTCAACAAAAGAAGCGAATCTTCGCGCGGTTCATACATTTTTATTTGATTTTACTTGATTATAACTTTTTTAATTCCGAAGAATTTGTCCAGAATGTCTGTAAGGCCTTCTAGGCGAACTTTGTTCCTGCCGATTATCGCGGCTTTTGTTCTTGGGGCACTGAAAATATAGACTTCATTGTTCTCTATCACAATTTTCTTGAATTCATGAGGGAAGATTATCGCCTTGATAAAGCGCTCTATGTCATTTATTCCCACAGGATTTGCTATAATCCTCACTTTCCTGTGCAGATTGAACTCGAGCTTCTCTATGTTTTTTGCTCTTTCGCCAAGGGCGCGGCTCATCAAGAACTTCGGCACTATGAATATTATGGTAGAATCATAATCGAAGCAGTATTTCGCCTTGACGTGAGTTAATTTCTCGAATAAATTCATGTACTGGATTGAACGCAAGTCAAGTTTTACCTTCATTTTTCTCTCTTCGTTGATTGTTTCTTAAGCTTTTCTTCACCCTTCAATTTTTCTTCTCCTTCTTGAACTATTGAGACAATAGAAACATTAAATGGAGTTTTGCACAAGTCTTTCAGCATTTCTTTTGTGATGTCTAATTCGAGAATATTCACATTGCTCTCTTTGAGCTTTCCCTCTATTTCCTTCGGGCAGTCATTTGTTATGTAAACTTTCTCTATCTTGCCTTTCTTTATTTGTTTTAGGGCAACTTTACTGCCGTAAATAGCTCTACCTTCTTTGATTTCCTGCAATAAACTATCGGTTAATTTTGACATTTTGTTCTTTTCTTTACTTTTATATTTTCTTCTCTTTCTTTCCCTTTGATTCTTCTCTTGCTAAAGCCTCTTGTTTTGTTATCTTGACCAGCAAGCCGGGCAAACCAGTGCCAACGGGGACTGGCTGATTGAAGATAAGATTCTCTATAACACTTACAAGGTAATCTGTAGAAGCAGTGATTGAAGCATTAACAAAATGTTTAATTGGGGTTTCAAAAGAGGCGCGAGCAAGAATTGAAGATTTATCGCCAATGATGCCAACCCTTGTCACTCCCTTGATTGTTCCGCTTGCTGTCATCGTATCAGCTACCAGCTTGATATGTTTCTCATCAATGTCTATGCCCTGTTTTTCAATAACTTTTTTGGCCTCGTTGATTATTGACTGTCTAGCCGCCTCTATCCCTAGGACTTTCAGTATTTCATATATGTTATTTGTGGTTGTTTTCTCCTTGTCTATACCTTTTAGCTTGAAAACATCCTCGAGATTTGAACCAGCTGTTAGGATAATATAATTATTCTCTCGCTTTGTCAAAAGAATCTGTTTGATTCCTTCGATTCCAGCAATTACGACCCCTTTCAGCTTTTCTTTCAGCCTGTGGAGTTTTTTGAAATCTCTCTCTTCCTCGCGCACTGAAATGCCATCTTCTATTGCCCTTGCCTTAAGATGTTTCTCTTCAAGCGCTGAGATTATTTTTTCAGGAGTCAGATGCAAGTCTCGCAATACTTCTTTGTTGAGCTTTATATTGATTTTTGAGTTGTTGAAATCCAAAATCACTTCCGAGGCAACGTCTCCAAGTCTGATTTCTTTGATTCTTGTGGCTATCTTTTTCGCATCATCTTCATTGTTGAACTCCCGTTCAAGATATATTTCCATGGAAGGTGTGCTCGGGGACTTTCTCGCATCGAAAATCTCTATTAATCTTGGAAGTCCAACTGTGACCTGCATTTCTGAGACTCCAGCGAAGTGGAAAACATTGAGAGTCATCTGTGTTGAAGGCTCTCCGAAACTCTGTGCTGTGATGATGCCTACTGCTTCGCCAGGCGCTATCTTATTATTCTCCAGATGTTCTTTTGTGATGTCAATCCCATCTTCTCCGTATTCAAATTGGATTATATTTGAATTAGAATCTCTAATGCTCCCATCATACTCGCATCTCAAGTCTTGTAGTGCGTTTGCGAGTCGTCTGTAAAGATAACCTGATTTAGGTGTTCTCAGAGCTGTGTCCATCAGAGAGTCTCGGCCAGTCATGGCTGTGAAGAAGAACTCATCTGACTTAAGGCCTTTCAAGAAGCTTGAGTAGATGAAGCCCCCTGCCCTTGCACTGAAATCATGCTCTTTGTAAAATGATAAAGTTCTGTTTGTGTAGCCAAAGTTAATCCTTTTGGCCCACAATGCCTGCTGTCCTACAAGCGCTGACATTTGTGTTAAGAAGAGTAGCGAGCCTCGAGCACCGCAAACAGTCATAATATAAGCGGGATTGTCTTTGTCGATAGCTTTCTTGATTTCTTCGCCTGCTTTTGTTCTCACTTCGTTAAGAATCTGCAAGATTTTGATTTCCCGTGTTTCTTCCGCTGTCTTGCCGGGAATAATCTCGAGAGTGTTATTGTAATAGGATTCTATGACTTTCTCGACTTTCTTTTCGGCATCTGCTATAATTTTAGAGACTTCCTCCTTTGCGTTTTCTGTCGTTTTCACATCAGCTAGGGAGATTGTGAAGCCGTTTCTTGTTAAGAACAGAACGCCTAGCAAAAATATTTTTTTCAGGAAAGACATTGTCTCTTTTCTTCCTATCTGCCTGTCGAGTTCTCTTATAAGTGTGTTGGTCTCGACGCCTATGATTTTTTCGTCTATTATACCCGAAACAAGTTTGCCATTTTTGATTGAGATGTAGGCATTAAAAGGGCATTCTTCTTTTTTGCACCTTTCATAATACGGGCATCCTTGGCCTTTGCATGCTTTTGTCTTGGCTTCGAAGTTCATCCTTGGCAGTAGGGCTGAAAAAACATCGCGGCCTGAGACTGTCTCTTTGAGGCTTAGGGTTTCTGGATTAGCACCGCAGGCAATCAAAAGTTGCGCTGCAACATCTTTGCTAATTTTTTCAGTTGATGTTAACAGGTAGATTCCTGTGATTGCATCTTCGATGCAGCCGAAAACATTAGCGTTGATTTTTGGTGATATTAGCTGCTGGTTTACATCCAATAACACTTTGGCTTCGGCTCTTGCTTCCTCTGTTTGTGGCGCATGAACATTCATTTCATCACCGTCAAAGTCTGCGTTGTAAGGGAATGTTGCAGCAGGGTGAATTCTAAAGGTTCTGCCTGGAAGCACTTTCACAAAATGCCCCATCAGACTCATTCTATGCAATGAAGGATGTCTGTTGAACAACACAATATCTTTGTCTTGTAAGTGCCTCTCGACTAAATAGCCTATGGCTACTTCCTCTGTCAACTGCTCCCTCAAATCTTCTGTGATTCTTTTGCGTTTTCCATCTGGTCTCACGATTGAGCTTGCTGCA
Organism: Candidatus Pacearchaeota archaeon; assembly: GCA_049699715.1. Taxonomy (GTDB): domain Archaea; phylum Nanobdellota; class Nanobdellia; order Pacearchaeales; family UBA284; genus JAVZYK01. The sequence continues at coordinate 5,152 of JBNAVB010000008.1, forward strand.
GGATAATCTGTTTTTTTTACAGCGTTTTTCAGTGTTTCTATGTTCTGCGCTGTAGTGCGTTCAGGGACTGTTATGACTTTGGCGACTTCATAGGGAACGCCGACTTCGTTGATCTCGATGTAAGGATCTGGAGAAATCACAGTTCTTGAGCTAAAATTCACTCGCTTTCCTGCGAGATTGTGCCTAATTCTACCTTCCTTGCCTTTGATTCTTTCTGTTATTGTCTTCAGAGGCTGTCCGCTTCTATGACGAGCTGGAGGGACATGCATTACAGTATTATCAAAGAAAGTTGTCACATGATACTGCAACAAGTCCCAAAGGTCCTCGACGATAACTTCCGGAGCGCCTGCATTGAGGTTCTCCCAGAGCCTTTGGTTGGCCCTCACAATATCACTTAATTTGTGAGTTAAATCATCCTCGCTTCTCTCGCCCGTTTCTAAAGTGATGCTCGGTCTCACTGTAACTGGCGGCACTATTAATAATGTTAAAACGCTCCATTCAGGACGGCTTGCTTTCGGATTAATTCCAAGAGCTTTGCAGTCTTCGTCACTGATTCTTGCAAGTTTGTCCCTTATCTCTGTGGGAAAAATTCTTTGCTTGCCTATGTAGAAGCTTGAGGGTTTTTCAAGCTTGATTTTTTCTTGCTTCGCGCCGCAGTGCGGGCATTTCTTTACAGTCCTTGCCTTCTCTATTTTCTTAAGTTTGAGATCTTCATCTGTCAATAGAATGCGGCCGCATTCTATGCAAGTTGATTTTAAACACAATTCGATGAGCGGCAAGAATTTAATGTGAAGTACAGGCCGGGCAAGTTCGATATAGCCAAAATGTCCTAAACATTCTTTTAACATGCCTCCGCATGTTCGGCATCTGATGCCAGGGCCAGTGGCTCCAAGCCTCAAGTCCATTAAACCTCCATCAACAGGATATCCGTCCATATCATAAAGCTCTGGCGTGACAATCTTGACTGCGCCGAATTTCTTTATCTGCTCAGGTGAGAATAATGAGAACTGAATTTCTTTTACCTGTTTTACTATTGGTTCCATTTTTTCTTTTCTCTGGCTTTCTTTTATTATTTTATTTTTTTCCTTGTTCTATTTTTAGTCTTCATATTTATTCTTGAGGATGAAATGAGGGAACAGATGCAATGAAATGATTTCTTCCATCAAAAGTTTTGAAGCGTATGAGATTTCTATGGGTTCAAGTTTAGTGTTGCCACATAGCGGACACATATCTCGTTTCCTTAATTTATCTCGAACGCCGAATGCTCCACATTTAGGGCACACATGAACAACAATATTGTCAGAGCTGAAACGCTCTTTCAGAAGCAAAGACGAGCCATGAGCAACGAGAGCATCTTTTTCCATTTCTCCAAGCCTTAACGCACCGCCTTTCGCTCTGCCTTCAACTGGCTGCCTTGTCAATAATGTGATTTTACCGCTCGCGCGCATCTGTATCTTGTTTGCAACCATATATTTTAGTTTGAGATAATACATGTTGCCGACAAATATTTTGGCTTCGAGAGGCTTTCCTGTCAACCCATCGTATAAGGTCTCTTTGCCATCCTGCCTGAATCCCGATTCTATAAGGAATTTTTCCAAATCTTCAATCTTCTCACCTGAAAATGCAGTGCCGTCGATTCTTTCCCCCCTCAAACAGCCTGTCTTGCCTGCGAGCAACTCGATTAAGTAAGAAACAGTCATTCTGCTCGGCACGCTATGAGGGTTGAATATTATATCAGGCTTCATTCCTCTGGATGTGAAAGGGATATCTTCCTCATTCGCAATCATCCCTATGACCCCTTTTTGCCCGTGGCATGTTGCGAACTTGTCTCCGAGCTCAGGGAATCTGTTGTCACGAGTCCTTACCTGCACAATCTTACGGCCTTCGCTGTCAACCGTCACAAAGACAGCATCTACAGTTCCTCGTTCGCTTTGCCTTACGATAGTGCTGTTCTCCTTTCTTGATTTCGCTAATGAAATTTCTTCCATTTCAAGCAAGAATTTAGGCGGCGATACCTTGCCTATGACAACATCTTCTTCATTTAATGTGGCTTCCGGGAACACAACTCCATCTTCCTCAAGATATCGATAAGATTTTTCTGTTCTGTAGCCGCTGACATCTTTGCTCGGCACGCAAATTTCATCTTTCAAGTTGCCAGTATAATGAAGTTCTATCGAAGTGTAAGGCCTAAAATAAGTGCTTCTTCCCAAACCCCTGTCGATAGAGGCGCGGTTGATTATTATTGCGTCACTCACATTGTAACCTTCGAACGGCATTATAGCCACAACAACATTTTGGCCTGCAGGATAGAAATTTTTTATGGCATCATATACAAAACCTCTGACAATAGGTCTTTGTGGATAATGTAAAATACTAACATCAGTGTCAATCAAATCCAAATAATTAGCTGCATAAAGCCCTAGAGCCTGGGTTTGGGTTTTGCTTCCCCTGTTAAGTCTTGAACTGTGGTCATGGTTTGCATAGGGCACAATTGCTGTTGTAAACCCGAACATTGCGATAGGGTCAATTTCCATGTGGGTATGTTCCTGAGTTACCTCTTCGGGTGACATTGCTACTAGAAGATTCTCCTCCTCTGCGGCGTCTACATATTCTATGATGCCAAGGTTTACTAGATCATCCCAGTTAAGCTCTTCCCGCGCTAAAGCCTCAAGATGCTCTTCTTTGAGCAAAGGCTTGCCTTCTCTCACGATTATTAATGGCCTTAAAATTCTCCCAGTATCAGTTGTCAAGAAAATAAGGTTGATAGCTTTGTCATATCTCACGCTCAATTCCATTGGAAGCTCTCCGATTCTTCTTTTTTCTCTGAGCGTTTGAATGAATTGATCTGGTTGCTCAACTTCGCCTATGAAACGGCCGTTGTAAAACACATCTACCATTTTAATTAAATTTTTTTATTGTTCTGTTTTATTTGATTATCTTTAGCCCTGATTTCTCTAGCACTGGGATTATATCTTTATCATTCAGCTTTGGTATGGTGCTGACTCTTGCGAGCATTGACAAATTTTTTCTAAGCCCGATGTTCGTTCCTTCAGGAGTTTCAATAGGGCAGAATCTTCCGTAATGTGTTGGATGCAATGTTCTTGCTTTGAAGTTCTCTTGTTCGCTTGGGAGCAAACTCACTACCCTCTGCAGCCTCGATAATATAGCAAGGCCGTTTGTTTTGTCCATGTTTTGTGTCACGCCGGATCTTTGGCCGATCCATGAGCCTGTTGCGAGAGCACTTTCAATCCTATGCGAGAATAAAGTTGATTTCGCGAGACTTTTGATTGAATAGAACTTTTTCTTGCGTGCGATTTTCTGAAGATTGTGCTGCAAGTCTCTTATAAAAATTGTCAAATTGACTCGGAATAGGTCTGTGAGCAAGTCTCCGCTCATCCTTATTCTTTTGTTCGCATAATGGTCTTTGTCGCTCTCGAACCTTAACTCTTTAGCGATTAGAAAATGTTTAATGAGTTTGCACAAAGTTATCGCTTTCTCTTTCCTGTCTTCAGGCTTTATGCCTATATGTGAAAGAAAAGTCGAATCTAATCTAGCTTTTACCCTGTCGAGGATCTCTTTCTTTGTTCCTTGGATTGCCATTTTCTCTGCGATAGCCGTTAACGCAGTTTCTGCATCTTGGATTGAAGCAAATTCATACAAGTTAACGATAAGAGCATCTGATTCTTTGTTTATCAAGCTAGCGATATCTGCATCTTTTGTCAGTCCCAAAGCTTTGGCAAGTAGCACTGCAGGCAGGTTTTTGAACCTCGAGAACGAAACAAGCAAAATACCATCAGGGGTTTGGTTGATTGTTATTGGGATCCTATAGGCCCCCCTGCTTGAAAATAACCTGAGCGAAACTCCTTTTGGAGTTTCCTCTATGAAAGCCTGATTTTGGGCTAAATCTTCTATCATTACAAGAACTCGCTCATTTCCATTAATTATAAAATAGCCGCCAGGGTCGTTCGGATCCTCATAGTTCTTGATTAACTCTTCGGAACTTAAGCCATGGAGGTTGCAGTATTTGCTTTTGACCATTATTGGGATTTTCCCAATCTCAACTACTGTATATTCCTTGTTGCCTATGCATATCTCTAAATATAATGGCGCGGAATAGGTTATTTTTCTAAGCTTAGCTTCTATAGGGAATATATTGTGCGTTGAACCATCAACCTCTATAATCTGCGGCTTTCCTATACTAACTTTCCCTAGCCAGAGTTCAACTTCTTCCCGTGTTATCTCTTCGTTGATTGAATCAACTATATGCTGCAGTTTATGTTCGATAAAATCATTGAATGAGAGAATGTTAGATTCTATGAGCGAATGCTGCTGCAAATATTTTTTGATGAGAATATGTTTTTTCTGAGCCCTTTCCTTCTCCCATCGCTCTTTTTTATCCTCTTTCACCTCTGCACTTTTCTTTGATTCCTCTCCAAGATTCTCGACAGTTTTTTCTTGTTTTTGGTTTTTTTGGGGCATTTTATAGAAGATAAGTTTAAGGGACCACAACTCGATAATAGATGGCTTTGCCCTTGTCAGTCTTCCTCTCAATCTTGATTATGTTACCAACCTGGATGTCCTCTGGCAGGGCAGGATCATGCTTCCTTATTTTAGGCAGCTGCGACGGAGAAACATTCAACTTTTCAAGTAGGGCACGAGCCTCTTCTGGCTTTAATTTAATATGTTTTGACTGAAGAACATGCATTTTCAAAGGCCTTTTTAGCAAGTTTAACAAGCTTCAACAAAGATAGTCATTTATGATAGTTTTTAAATCTTTCTGTTTTCCGATGGTTTTCTCGTCTTGGGAATGCCTTAAGAGAGGTTTTGTAATCACTGTTAAATAATGAAAATATAGAAAGATTTATAAAGGGTGTTGTCTTTAAGAAATAGTAAAATTAATGATAAGACAATATCAAGAAAGAACCAAAATGTCAGACAAAACTTATCACGAACCTTCGGAAATGGCTTCTAAAAGCATTATCCCAGAAATTAGAGAGTCAGACAAAGCCAGAGGTCCTTACGAAGGGGAACTTGTCATAGAAGATGGCCAACTGGTTTTTATAGATGCCCATTCCCGAGTCAAATATTTTGTTCGAAAAATCTTAGATATCAAACCCATAGATATCAAACCTATAGATATCAAACCTAGAATATATTATTTGTAAAATGGTAATAAAAACAGACTTAATCAAAAAAATCAAGTATCATTTTGGTTTGAACATCTATGAAAGCAAAGTTTGGCTTGCATTATTGAGCAAGTCTATTGCCACAGTAGGCGAGATTGCTGAGATGAGTGGAGTACCAAGAAGCCGTGTTTATGATGTTCTGGAAAGCTTGGAAAAACAAGGATTTGCCATAGCAAAATTAGGCAAGCCAGTGAAATATATCGCGGTTAAGCCAGCAGTTGTTATTGAACACATGAAAAACAATGTTATAAGAGAGGCTGAGGAAAGAGCAAAGAACCTAGTTTCGATAAAGGACAGTCAAGAGTACAGAGATTTGGAACTTTTACACAGCCGAGGAATCAGACCCATACAACCTGAAGATTTGAGTTCCTCAATTCGCGGAAGACAGAACATATTCACACACATGAAAGAATTAATAGCGGGCGCGCAAAAAGACGTGACGATTGTCTCGACTCCAGAAGCTTTGAAACAAAAAGTTCATTTTTTAAGACCATTATTCGACAAGCTCAAATCCCAAGGAGTTAATATACACGTAGCAGTTAGCGATTCTCCTGAAAGTAAGTTCAATGTTGTTGCTTTGGCAAAGGATTTGGGCGTTGCAGTAAAAAGGATAAAGATTAACGCTAAATTCTGCATAGTAGACAATTCAAAATTGCTTGTTTTCGTGACTCCTGATGGCGAAGATGACAAAGAAATAGCTGTATGGATGGACAGTCCATTCTTCAGCAGAGCTTTGAGCACTTTCTTGAGCCCTGTCTGGCATGCTTAATTCTTAATACCCGATTCCTTTTTATCTGTGATCTATATTTAGACTTAGAATTCTTTTGTCTGACTAACATCTTAAAATTATAAATAAAATAAAAAGAAAAAAGAAAAATAAAAAGAACAAGAAGTTTAGACTTTCGCCATGCTAAACACTGACTTGAGAGCCACGATTATTGTTGCAGGCACGAACAACATTAAGATGTTGCTTAGAATGTTAGCCAAAAAAGGTATATCACCGATTTTTATCAAAGCGAAAACGCCGCTGCCAAAATAGCTCACAATAACTAAAATTGCGCCAGCCAACAAGAACGGCTGCACTTCTACATCAGCTATGTTAAGCAATCCGATGATAATACCAATAATCACCAACACCCATCCGAGCCATGCGCCGGCTGTGATGAATGCAAAAATCACTGCAAGAATCACTCCTATAAGGAAAGCCCATGCTCCCAAGAGATTTTTCTTCTTAGGCATTCTTAACCTCCTTTAAAATTTAAATTATTATATTTAGGCAGTCAAGCTTTTTAAAGTTTTTGTAAGGTTTTTCTTATTCTCGAGTGGAACTTTTAGAAACTTATCTTGTTAAGCGCGGGGAGGGACTCGCACCCTCGAATACTCGCTCTGCAGGCGAGCGCCGTTGCTGCTGGGCCACCCGCGCACCCTACTTTTTGATTTTTTCTTTTTTAAGTTTTCTATAGTTTTAAATTTTCTGGGAAATTTCTGGAACGTTTAGTTACTTCGCTGTCGAATTGAACCACGTTATTATTTCTTCTTCTGTGTTGTATCTTGTCTTCCGATTTTCTTTTTTAATGTAAAAAGGACTATCTACACTATCGTAGCCTACTATTATCTTTTCGCCATTCTTGAATATTTCTATTTCTGGTTTTGTTGGATCTGCTGTTTTGAAAATAAAATTATATCCATAGTCCAGAGCGGGAATTTTTCTGCCTATATTTTCTATCTTCATAAATTCACTTTCAGTTTTTTCTGTTTTTTTTCTCCAGATCCATTTTTAAATATCAAAACGGACCCGACAGGATTTGAACCTGCGACATCTTGCTTAGAAGGCAAGCGCTCTATCCAGACTGAGCTACGGGTCCGCTACGGGTCCTTAGGGTCATTAACTCCCTAAAACTATAAAGAATTCAATAACTTTTAAATTTAACCCAACATGATATTTTCCGATATTATTATAACCCATCAAGATTCTTCCTCGACTGACCGCTTTATATTGGATAAGAATGAAACTTTAGAAATTTTGCTGTAGGAAGCCACGACATTCTTGCCGTGCTCCTTTGCATATTTCAGCGCAACATTAGCCTTGTCAAACAGCGTGTTCTCATCTTTTTCTTTGCCTTGTTGTTTTCCTCTTGGCATGAACTGCGAATACAAACTTTTTGTCTCAACAGGAGCTTCTCTACTGACAGGAAAATTCTGCGCGACTCCGATGCTCACAGTGATGTGATGCTTGAACAAAAACTGGTCTGCCATTATTATCCTACGAAACCTGTCTGCCATCTTTTCCGCTTCTCCCTCGCTCGTTTCTGGCATTAACACAACAAATTCCTCGCCGCCAAAGCGTGCAGCGACATCTGTCTCGCGGACATTGCTTTTGATGAGCGTGGCGACCATCTGCAAAACTTCATCGCCACGGAGATATCCATAGGTGTCATTGATTTTCTTGAAATCATCAATGTCAATAAGAATCAGCGAGAGGGGCCTACCATAACGTTCTGATATTGCTAACTCATGCTTGAGTTCAGAAGCAAAATAGCGATAATTATAAAGCTGAGTTTTTGTGTCCACTGTAGCTAAGTAATATAACTTGGCAATCCTCTGCCCATCCAAAGTTATCTCTTTTTTGTCACCATTTTTCCCAAGAACTTTCTTAATCCAATCCATTTTTTAATATACTATAATTATAATAATTATATTTAAAAATATAATTATTTTTGATATATCATGATAGACTGCCATTGTCATCTAGAGCAGAAAGATTACGAGCAAGAAAGGGAAAAAGTCATAGAACAATGTAAAAAGGAGTTAAAAGCTATCGTGACCTGTTGTGCTCATCCTCGAGATTTGCCATTAACTCTAAAATTGGTAAAAGAAAACAAGAACTTTATTTTCTGCAGCATTGGAATTCATCCCGAGCATATCAAAGAAATTTCTGATGAGGAAATTAGTAATACAATAAAGGAAATTGAAAAAAACGTGAGTTTTATCACTGCAATAGGCGAGACTGGCCTTGATTATTATTGGATTAAAGAGTCCAAGTTCAGAGAGAAGCAAAGGGAAATGTTCATAAAATTTATTGCGCTAGCAAAAAAACTTGGCAAACCTTTAGTGATTCACAGCAGAGATGCCACAAAAGAATGTATAGAAATTCTTGAGCAAGAAGGTATACAAGGAAAGAGAGTTTTGATGCATTTGTTTAGTGATAGAAAGCTTCTTGTAAGAGTTATAGAAAATGGATGGCTTGTTTCGATAGGGCCTGGAATCAAGAAAAGCAAAGATATAAGAAAAGTTGCGAGAGACATGCCTCTAAATAAGATTCTCTTGGAAACTGATTCGCCCTGGTTCGCGCAAAAAGAGCAAGGGCAAAAATATGGGACGCCGTTAAATGCGAGAATTGCCTTGGAGAAAATTGCTGAAATCAAGCGAGTTTCGCTAGAAGAAGTCGAGAAACAAACAGATTTAAATGCTATTGAATTTTTCAATCTTGAGATAAAATGAATGCTTGGCAAGTTATTGTTTCAATTGTAATCGCTTTATTGGGTTATCCTGTTGGATTGTTGATAGCAAAGTTAACAGAAGAAGAGCTCGAGCAAGGAAGAAAATGGTTTATGTTGATAATTTTATTAAGTATAATAGGAATAATTCTGTCGTTTGTCTTCACCAATAATGAAACTTTGCTTTTTCTAGTCGCTTCATTTGTCTTTATTGCCCTTGTAGCCTTGGCATCACTGGTTAAATCAAGGAGGAGGAAAAGATGAAAATTGGAGAATTTTTTAAGCTCACAAAAGAAAAATTGTTATTTGATTTAACCCTGGCTTTTGTATTGGTTATTATTCTTTTACTGGGAGTTCCTGTATTAAAAGCAACCTTCTTTAGCAGGGCTTTCTTAAGGCAAGTTTTCGATGTTATTTTGAACACAGTCATATTTGGAGTGATTTTATATCCTTTATCCTGCTTATTCATTTTTATAGCAAGAAAAATTTTCAAGAAAAACCAGAGTAACAAGAAGGGAAGGAGAAAATAAAATGTTATATCTAATAGGCTTGGGCTTGGATTTAAAAGATATTTCTTTGAGAGGCTTGGAAGCCCTGAAAAAATGTAACAAGATTTACTTAGAGATATATACAACAACATTGCCTTACAAGAAAGCCGAGCTTGAAAAAGTTATTGGCAAGAAAGTTGTTATTGCTGTGCGAGAAACTGTTGAAAATAAATCTCGAGAGTTTGTGAAAGAAGCTAAAAAGAAAAATGTCGCGTTGTTAGTTTATGGTGATCCTTTGGCTGCAACAACCCATATATCACTATTACAAGAGGCAAAAAAAGCAAAAGTTCCTGTAAAAGTTTTGCATAACTCTTCGATTTTCAACGCGATTACAGAAACAGGATTGCAGATTTACAAGTTCGGCAAGACAACTAGCATTCCAAAATGGCACAAGAGCTATGAGCCCACGAGTTTCTATGATGTTGTTAAGAATAATCTTAAAATAAATGCTCATACACTTGTTTTGGTTGATATTGACTTGGGGACTCATGAAGCTTTATATGAATTAGACAAGGCTTCCAAAGGCGAAATTGACAATATTATCGTTTGCTCGAGGCTTGGCACAGAAGAGCAATATATTATTTATAGCAAACTGAAAGAACTGTTAAAAAAAGTTCCTCGAGTCAAAGAGCCATTTTGTTTTATTGTTCCTGCCTCGTTACATTTTACAGAAGCCGAGTTTCTTGAAACCTTGTTTTAGCTTGTTTTGAAAGTGAGTTTAATAAATTTTAAAAAGGCCAAAGTTGCTAAGTTTGTAAATGAATGATTATTTACTTTTTATGAATAACTGTTCACTAAAATAAGTTATATTAACATACCACAAAATTTAAAAATATGTTATTCTTACATAACTTATGAAAAAAGAACTTTTAGAAATTCAAAACGAATGGTGGTTTAGGGGTAAAGTCCCCAAAGAGCTTCTTAAACCTTACAAAAGGGAATTGTATTTTGAATTGTTAAGCTATCTAAAAAAAAGACAAATAATGGCTTTAACTGGTTTAAGGAGGGTGGGCAAAACTACGCTGATGTATCAATTGATAGATTATTTATTAAAAATAGAAAGGCCTGAAAACATTTTTTATTTTTCATTCGATGACGCTATAACTGACTTAAATGAATTATTTGAAACTTATCAAAAAATAAACAATATAGATTTTAGGAAAAAAAGAACATTTATTTTCTTTGACGAAATTCAAAAGTTAGAAAATTGGCAAAATCAGATTAAAAAATATTATGATTTGTATCCAAAAATAAAATTTATAATTAGCGGTTCTGAAAGTTTATTTATTTTAGCAAAATTGCGTGAAAGTCTTGCTGGTAGGCTTTATGAATTTTTCTTACCAACCTTGTCTTTTAAGGAGTTTTTAAATATTCAAGAAAAAGAGAAAATGATGACGGTGCAAAAAAAAGCCTTGTTTGAAAAATATATTGTTAGCGGAGGCTTTCCCGAGACAATTAATTTTAGCGAAAATGAAATAAGAAGATATGTTAAATCAGCTGTTATTGATAGGGTAGTTTTTAAAGATTTAATAAAAACCGCTTCGATTAAAGATGCAGACTTTTTACTAAAATTGATAGAAACATTTTGCTCAAACCCCGGGAGGTTCTTGGATTACAATTCTTTAGCTCAACAATTTAATAGAACAAGACAGATAGTTAGCAGTTATACTTTCTGGTTGCGTGAGAGTTTTTTAATTAAACTTATTGGAAATTACAGAAAAGGCAGAATTGCAACTTTAAGAAAATTGAAAAAGGCCTATCCTTTTGATAACGCTTTAATTTTAGCATTTAATCCGACAATAAATGACCTTTTGTTAGGTAAGATGGTTGAAAATGCCGTCGTTAATGCCTTAAATGTGAGTTTTTTTTGGAAAAATCGGCATGAAGTTGACGTTGTTTATAAAGACTTGCCAATAGAAATAAAATATCAACCAAAGATAATATCTCAAGATTTAAAAGGAATAAGAGAATTTATGAAAAAATCTAAAGTTAAAAAGGGCATTGTTATAACAAAAGAAGAAGAAAAAGAACTTCGAGTTAGAGAAGGCAAAATAAAATTAATTCCCGCTTATGAATTTTTATATAATTTAGATAAATACAATAGATAATCTGGTTTTTAGTTGACAAAAGAGGCTATATTGAATGTTGTATTGAAGATAGCGTGTATAAGGTAGAAGATTCTTATAGTGAAAAAATAAGTCTGATAAGAATAGACAAAGAAATTAAAAGCCATGAACTAAAAACAGTTAAGAAATATAAAAAAAGTAAGAAAACATAAAATTTTATAAAGCTGAAAATCCTTGAAAGTTAAGGAAAAAAGAAGGGAAAAATAATAAGAATGAAAAAGGAAAAATGATGAGAAGAGGAAAAAAAGCGGGTTTTTGTCTGATAATTATAGCTTTGTTTATCGCAATATTTCTTTTTGGGGATGTGAAGGCTGGAGCTGCTTGCACTAATCCTAATAGATGTAGTGGGGGATGGTGTGATGGTAGCTATTGTGCATCTTATGGGACAAATTGTAACTGTTACAAAAATGGAGGGTGCCAACTTACTGATCAACCAGTCTCTTATGAAAGACACTGTTATAGTGGCACACAATATTATTATCAAGGCTGTGCAGATAATCAACATCCAGGAGGAAAATGGGGGCCTTATGCCTGCCCTTCTAATATGTACTGCGCAGAACCAAATGGACAATGTGTTTCAACTCCACCGCCTTGTGTAATTAATTCAATAACTGTAACACCGCAATGCGGAGGCAATCATTGTTCTAAAGACGAGAGCATTAAGATAGATATTACTTATTCTGGCACTTGTCCTGCAACTTCTTACATTCAGGTTGATGCTATGGATAAGAATGCGGAGCATTGTTTTATCCGATACCAAGGGGGTAATATTCAAGGTATGGAGACAACTTGCACGAGCTCGCCTTGCACTGGAACATGGATAATTCCTTCGATTCCGGCAGAATGCAAAGGAAAAACAATGTATGCTTATGCTATTGGTTTATATAACAATCCGAATTATCATCCAAGTAATTATGTTACTGGTAAACAAAATTATACTTTTCCCGGATTTGGGAGTTTTGATTTTGAAGAATATACTTGTAACTCTTGCACAGATTGTTCTCAAAAATTGAATAGTGCTCCTCCCGGCTCAATTGTTAAATTAAGTCAAAACATAGATGGCAGCATGCTAGGTGCTGGCGTTTGTATTGACTGGAATTATGGATCTAATGTAACTTTCGATTGCCAAGGTTACAGCATCTCTGGCGAAGCTGATGATGCTGGGATTTCAATCGTCACTGATGGCAATTCAACAGTTAAAAATTGTAGTATTACTAATTTTGGAAGAGGCATCCATGTGTGGACTCAAAATACAACTTTAGATAATAACTTTATTTGTAACAATCAAGATTATGACATTTATAATGGCACTGGCACAACTGGGAGCAAAGGAGTTAACAATACCTGTGACAAAAACGACGGATGGAATGATCAAGGAAACCAAGGATGTACTTATCAATGTGCCGCGCCTCCTACAGAATGTCAAATTACGGGCGCGATTATAAAGCATTATTGTGGCACTGATGGTTGCAGTGCTGGCGAGAGCATAGCCATGAACATAACAGTCGAGAATATGACTAAATGCGATGCTCTGAATGTTAACGAGATGAAGATGTATGTCACAACAGCTAGCGCACAGCAAGATGGCTGTAATGTTAACATGATTAACTCGACTCAAATTCATAGAAATACAGCAACTAACACTTATTATGCGAATTGGACAGTAGAGATTCCTCCTGGCCTTAGCTGTGAAGGAAGAACAGTTTATGCTAAAGTCGCAAGTCTTCACAATGCAAGCGGGGTTATTGCCACTAAGAGCGGCGAAGAGCCTAATTGGTTCGGTAATTTCACTTTTGCTCAAGCGCTACAACAATATAATCTTTCTGTTGATACATGCGGGGAGTATTCTCCTTATAATGGGAGCTGTGAGAATTTGAGTGTTAAAGGAAATATAACTGTTAATGGAAGTTTGTGGGGAACTGCGCCGCAATCTAAGATGAAAGATGCAGGAATTTATAATATCTCGTTTGGTTTATTAGCTGGATGGTACAAACCTGGTGACATACTCGTGAATTTAACACAAAATACTTCTGTGCTTGGGATTTATACAAAAACTTCAATTAATTATACTTTAGTTATTGTTAGAGCAAAGAACGAGACAGGGCATTATATTGGCGCGACAATTGACTTGTATAAAGGAAATCAAAGAGTCAATGAAAGCACTAACGAAGTAAGTTACAATTACACTGGAACTTATCCTGTGAATTTCACTGCAGAGTTTGGGGATGTTTCTGGTTATATTACTCCTGAAAATTTAACATTCACTATTCATGGCAATGGAACTTATAGGTTTGAGGTAATATATAAAAAAGGTGTGGCAGTGTTGCCTTGTAGCATAACAAATGCAAGTATTGTGCCTTATTGCGGCACTGATGGTGTTTGCAATGAGACAGTTGATAAAATCGGGCTTAATATTACAGTTGAAAACATAAATAATTGTAAAAATGTTAACAAAATAGAGATTGATGCAAGCTCAAGTTATGTACCCTATGGAGGGGGCCGGGGCCTTAGGCTTGATACTCCTTCAGAGTGTAATGTTATTATGAGCAATAGCACACCCATCCAAATTCAAGGCAACGGGTTTATTGCTAATTGGAGTGTAAGTGTTAGTTCAGGGTGCCTGGGCAAGACAGTTTATGCTAACAAAGCAAAAGTCTACAATGGCACGAATAATAAGATTGGCGAGAAATCAGGGGAGTTCGGCTCATTCCGGTTCGCCAACCAAATTGGAGGATGTTATTGTGTCTATCTTGGTCAACAGGTTAATTGTAATAATTGTATTAGTGGAACATCTTATTACTGTAACGGAACTGGGCAAATAATTCCTAAATGCAGCCAGTGCAATAATTGTCCTTCTGGAACGACATGCACTGGCGAGATATGTACTACAGGACAGTCCCAAGTTGGTTATTGCCATACACCTCAAGCGAACCAGAGCGCCAGCAATTGTCATGATGTCTCGACTGCTTTCTGCTTTTGGGACAAACCAAGAATGTTGAGAGGCTCTTATTGTGAAGCCTGCTTTGCTGTAAATGGAATTCCTCAGACATGCTTTGATTATAAGAATGAAACTGCTTGTGTCTTTGGAGCGAGCGGATTAGATGATAGATGTGGGGTTGGGCCTGCGTGCTTGAATGTTACTGGCGATCCTATCCAAGGAGCGACAAACTGTAGGTGTAACTGGAATGGTTTTAATTGCACTTTGGATTATACAATTGAGCAAGAGCCCGGACAACATTGTAATCTTAATGTAATTTATGGCGGGTGTGGTACTGGGACATGTGGTGAAGGCAAAAGAGATGTGACTTATGATTATAGCAATCAAACAGGCTATACTGACTGCACTGCAACAGACACAACTTCGTGTCAGCCATGCGGCCTTGTTTTCCGGCCATTACCATTCTTCGAATGGTGGAATGTCTTGGTTGCAGTTGGAGTGTTGATTGTAATCTATACTTTTGTGCTTAGAAAAAATCATGCACTTGGGAGACTTAGGAGCGCTTAGGAACGCTTAGAAAAATTAAAAAATTCAAAGAAAGTTTAGAAAAAAAATTTGACTGAGTAAAAAGAAGAAAAGGTAGAAGAAGAAAAAAAGAAAAGAGGAGGAAAAGAGAAGGAAAAGGCGAAATAAGGGGGAGGTAAGAGAAAGAAAAGAGGGAGAGGAAAGAAAAGAGGAAAGAGAAAGATGAATAAAGAAAAATGAATGAGGAAATGAATGAAAAAAGGAAAAATAGGTATCGAGAGAAATTGATTTATGCTACCTTAAGTTTAGAAAGAACTGAAGAATGGCTTACAGAATTTGAAAAAACAAAGAAAGAAAAAGATTTATTCGCAGCTTACAAGGCCTTTCAAGAGCTCGTAGAAGTTTTGACTGATATAATTGCTATGTTTTTAAAAGATAATAACCTTATTGTAAAGGATGATTATACTAATATCTATACATTAAAAGATAAAAAATTTATAACAGAACAAGAGACTAAGATACTAATAGAGGCAAATGGATTAAGAAATAGAATTGTACATAAATATAATAGTATTGATATCGAAACTTTTGTGGAATCAGCGAAAAATTCCTTAAAATATTTAAATGATTTAATCAAAAAATTTGAAAAATGGCAAACAAAGTAAAAAGAAAAGAAAAGAAAGCTGTAGAAGAGTTAATAAAAGAAATAAAAAGAGAATTTTCAAAATTCAAGAAAGAAATGCTTGCTTTAATTCTTTATGGTTCTTTTGCTTGTGGCTTAGAGACCATAAAAAGTGATATAGACATTTGTGTTATTGCTGGCTCAAAAGAAAAAGCAAAAGAACTTTACAAAAAAACTTTAGAAATTTCAGCCAAAAAGCCAAACTATGATATACATTTTTTTGAACTAATGCCTTTACACGCACAAATAGAAGTAATTGAAAGCGGCAAAATTATTTATGTTAAAAGTATTTCAGAACTTAATTATTATTTTTATTTTTATCGCAAGTTATGGCAAGATCAAGCAATTCATAGAATTAAAATAGTAACATAAAATTGATGATTAAAAAAAGAAGGGAAAATGATGAAAAGAGGAAAAAAAGAAGAGAGGGAGAAGAAAGAAATGAGAATAAGAAATATGATGACAAGTGTGATGATAAGTGCAGCAGTAGTGCTTGCAGTTTTTATTTTATTGTTTTTATTTAGATCTGTTGATGCGGCAATTATCGGAGGGAATCCATTTTTTAATTTATCACAAACAGGATTTGGGCCAGGACAAGTGCTTGAAGGCATGTTGAATTTCTCGTTGACTAATGAGCCCGGAAACACGCTTGTAAGAGCAACAATAAATCCAGGAGCTCTGGCAAAAAATATGACATTGCTCGAGTTTTTGAGAGCAGCTGGAGCGAGCTTTAGTTGCTCGCCAACTGATTGTAATATTACTTACACTCCTAGCGCGCCAGCTGGGGCAAAAACAATGAATTTGCAACCAGGACAAGAAGCGTATTATGGTTTGGTTGCTACTGGCGCAAATGTTCAAATAGCCAATATAAGTTTTGAGATGGAAGGCTCGAGTAATGCAGCAGCTGTATGTTATGAAACGCCATTCAAGTTTGATTTGTTGAATGATGGCTTGATTGAATTTGAATACAAAGGCATAACTGATTCTTGGTGTGCTGTGCATGCTAGTGAGTGTTTTGATATTACAGCTGCTAATCAATTCGGCTCGATTGAGACAACTCCTGCATGTCAGAAAATATGGCTGAACAAAACAGGGGCAGTTAGTGTTTCTGTTTTGCTTTCTCGAGTTGGAGATGCTAACAACGACGAGATTGAGCTGCTTATTTATGACTTGAATGGTTTGATAAAAGGGAGTTGCAGCTTTGATGGATGGGAAGTCGCTGAAACTTTTAGCTCCAAGGGTTGCATTGTAGGCTTGGATGAAGCAGGTGAGCAGACTAATTTTTACATCGACAAAGCAGGTTATTATTTTGTGTGCGCAAGAAAAAGTTCTGGCGCAGCTGCACAATATTTAATTAAGAAAGAAGCCCAGGGCGAAATTTGTGGTTTTTATAATAACCCTCCTTCTTCTGTTTTCACAGAGGATTATGCTATCTCCGTGGCAGAGGCCAAATTTTCGCCTTTCAGTGATATTGTTTATTTTAACGAAACCACTGCGATAGGCAATATTGATCTTAAAACTTATATCCAGAATTATATTCAAACTAAATACAACAACAATTGCAGTGGCAGTGGCAATGGCTGTATCATCCCTATGAAGTTTATCTCTTTGGCTAATCAGCAAGTAACTTTAAGGAATTTGCAATTCAAGTATTATCCCCAGCCTGGCGCGACGCCTACAACCGACCCTTCCTTCTATAATTTGAGTGTCGTGCAGCCTTTACTCAACATGTCAATGACCGTGTTACCTTTCTCTGCGATGAATATGACAGCGCCAATGCAACAAGGACAATATTGCACTGTGAATGTTTGGCTAGGGCCCTTGAGTGCATCAAGACAGTTCAGAATAGAGGCAGTGCCTAATGTAATAAATGTCTTTCCTCAGGCTGTGATTCCTAATCAAGCTACAGTGTTCAGAGCTGTTGCTAGCGCACCAGCAGGAAGGCAAATTGTTTCATACATTTGGAACTGGGGGGATGGCTCTGAAACAACAACTACTGAAGCAAATGCTTCGCATACTTATTCTTTAGGAACTTACACTTTGACTGTCAAAGCAGTTGACAATGCAAGTATGGTTGGTTCTAAGAGTTTCATTATTACGAGTAACATAACTAAAGAACTCTTGAATAGCACAATAAACACCCTTATTGTTAGAATCAATGCAATTAGCTCACAATATAATGCCCTAGACTCTTGGTATCGTGACCTGATTGGATTAAACTTGACAGCAATTAATGCGACGTTACACTCTTACAAATCACAATTACCAACAGCAACACACTCTCAACTCGCTACAATGAAACAAGATATTGATTCGATGGGGGTGCCTTTAAATATCACAGACTCAATAAGATTAATGGAATCGCTATATTATCCTAACCTTGAAAATATTAATCCGCAATATATTGAAACTGTGGCTGGGTCCACTTATGACTCGAACCTGGAAGAGCAATATAAAAATGCAATAGTGTTATGGCAACAAGATAATTTAGATTTGAAAATTAGCGGCCAGATTAAAACTTTAGTTTATGAAACAACGAGCGAGGATAAAGTTAGTATTGTCAACATTCGTTTAGATCCTTTAGGTTCGAGCCTTAGCAAAGTCTATGTTATTTTTTCATTGCCTTCAGGAACAAATTACAATAGTGTAAGAGTTAGGCAAGGCAATTTTGATGTCCATGACTTGAGCGATGCTATTGGCTTCGAGTTTAGTGACTTAAGCTCGAGTGAAACCCTAAGTCTCGCATTACCTGGCGGGCATGATTTTTCGTCACTAATGTTTTATGCATCGCCAAGACTTGAAGATTTAGGAATCTCGGGAGGTGGAATTATTCCTGGCAAGGAAAAAGGAGCGCCTATTGGCTTAGCAATATTTTTTATAATTTTGATTCTATTAATTGTGGCTGCGGTGTTGTGGTTCTTTTGGCGCGGCTACTCGGAAAAACTTGAGAAAAAACTGTTCAAGAATAAAGCTGACTTGTACAATATAATGAGTTTTATAACAAACGCGGAAGCCAAGGGAGCGAAGAAAGAAGAGATTAACGAGCAACTGTTGAAAGCAGGCTGGAAAAAAGAGCAAATATCTTATGCATGGAAGAAATTAAAAAAACAAGAGAGCGAGGAAAAAAAGAAAGCAGCGAGATTACAGAAACAGCAAGCTAAAGCTTTTGGCAGTGTCACGAGCTCTACGAGCCCTTATTCTATGTACAGATAAAATTATAGTGGATAAAAAGAGAATTCTGAAAAATCTTGCTTATCAAATTATGCACTTGGCTTGGGCGGAGAAGGCAATTTTTTCTTGATAACTTGCTGGGCTTGAGAAGGCTGTGCTGGGCGTTGTGGTTGAACTGGCTTTGCTTGCTGTTGTACAGGCCTCTGAATAGGCTTTTGCATCAATGGTTTTTGTGTTGGTTGTGGTTTAAGAGGTCTTTGTACAGGTCTTTGTGCGGGTGCGGGCATCGCTCGCGGAGGTAATCCTCGTGGAGGCAGAGCTGTAGGCCTTGTTACTGGAGGGAATCCATATTCTATTCTTGGCATCGCTGCTTTGGGCTTGCCTTTTAACTTTATCTTGCCTGTTTTGATTAGCCAGAATAATGCTCCTACGACTGCTAGTATTACTATTACAATAATTATCCACCATGGGAACGCGCCTTTTTTCTCACACTTACCAATACAACATCTCGCAACATCAGAAGCTTGTCTCAAAGAACCCTTACAACTCATAGAAGCATTACAAGGAACACCATTCATAGCAGAACATGATTTGAGACAATTTCCTTCACAACAAACCAAAGCATCAGATGTTTCATAGCTTGCTCCGACACAACTTTCATCCTCTTCACACTTTTCGTAGTTGCAAGTTTCCTTGATGCAAATGCCACCATAAACACAACAGGTCGCTTGGCCATTTGTATCAGAAGCTGTAATTAATTGGCCGTCCTTGCAAGTTTCATCTGACATACAAATTGTTCCGCCCTGTTGCCCACAAGTTTGTGCGCCTTGGATGCAATAAGCTGCTTGGCAACACAAAGGTTCGTCTGTTGCTTGTAACCATTTTTCATTTTGACAAGAATAGCCTTGGTTAGGGTTACAGGCAACTCCTCCTTGTTCTGAGCAGGTTTGTTGGGTTGTTTGGCAGGTTCCTAAACAGCAATAACCAGAGTCACTCGAATGAATAAAAGGAACTATTGTTCCTTGCCTTACACATTCTTGGTTTGGTGAGCATATGCTACCATTTATTTCTGTGATGCAAAGTGAAATAGTATAGTTTTTGCAACACACTCCACTCGAACAAGCATAAGGAACTTGGGTTTCGTTGAGCGTTGCTGAGCAAGAGGCTTTACAAATTCCGTATTTCATCTCGCAATCATAACTAATATTACAGCATTCGCCTTCGAAACACTCATAATTTATAGTTGTACCGCCGATTGCGCTGCAGTTGTCTACACAAGCAGCTCCTTGCTGTTCACATTCGCTGAGCCACTGATAGCTTGGCCAGAATGCTAAGAGGATCATTGCAGTTTCTCTAATATGGGTTGAATCGCAACCAGAAGCCTCACAGCCCCAGTCGCCTTGCTGTTTTTGTTCGCTAAACAACTTTGCTCTGGTTTTGGTTTCATTTGTTTTATAGGAGCTACCACTAATTTTTGCCAAAGCTGTATCATAATATTTGTTGTAAGCACTGCCTCCCGGGCCTGGGCCTTGGGGCACAATAAAACCTTGAGCATCTTGTAATGTTGAAATGTAATCAGCATAACTGTCTTTGCCAGTTATTTTGAACAAGAAAGCTTCTGGCAAGAATTGTTTGTTGTTCGTGGCTTCCATCACAAGATAGGGCACAAAGCTCTTGGCAATAGCTTCCTCGCCGCCGAGTGCGAATGCATAAGCAGTCCATAAGGTTGCTTCATAATCACATGTCGTGCTAGACATGCCAGAAGCAATACATCTTGTCGTCAAGTTCAGCGAGCCGACACCAAGAGGAGCGATATCTATAGTCTGGCTTGTGACATACCATTCATTGCCTTTCTTGAACAAGAAATTAGCTTTAATGCCTTGATCGCAGCTGATGTTGAAAATCTTGTCAGTGCACGTTGGTTGTAGGTTAAGCCAATAATTATAAGAGATACTGAAACAGTTTCCTAGTGAGCCGCTTAATTTGTCATGCTCATCTATACTCACTTCATACTCTGCATTGTCATAAACAAGGAGGCAGCTTGTTTCAGTAGCTTCTGGTTGTACAATCTGCAGATACCAGTCAAGATTAAGTGGAGGTATTATACTTTTGTTAAGAAGCCATTCTGTCGCTTTAGTTGAATCTTTGCCTAAAGCATCTAAAGCCATCTTTGCTATTGCTGTTTCAACTGCAGTGCAAGAAGTTGAGGGCCAACAGGTGCCATTGTTTTGGCTTTTCTGCAAGAGCGCTCGAACAGAAGAATCAATTTGGCCTTGAGTAAGTTTATACTGGAGCGCGAGCAATGAGAACACGTGTTGTTTTGTGTCAAGATTTGCCCATTTTCCTAGCGTCTTGCCTTGCAGCCAGTTGTAAGATTTTTTGACTTGTGTCAGCTCGTCAGCTTGAACAGCTGCCAATAATAATATAATCAAGATTATCGCTGTTAAAATTAAAAAAAGCGCGCTCTTTTTTTCCATAACTTATTCAAGTTTCGAGGATTTAAAAAACTTTTTAAATGTCAATTACTATAGATTAAATATTAATTACTATAGACTATTAACCATAAAATGCAAAACAAAAGAGGCAGTTCTAAAGGCAGGTGACTTTGTTCATAAAGTAACCATAACAATAAAAAGCAGTAAATAAATTACTAAAAAAATGGTAAAAATTGAATAAAAAAATATAAATATTACTAAAAAAATGGTAAAAATTGAATATTTATTTTCTGAGGGAAAAATTTCTAGAATCGGTGAGATTGAATTAGAAAAATATACAGATTTTCTTCTGAATTCCTATAAAGATAATTTAGATCATGCTAAGGCAACTATCTTTTCTTTTCCGCGGTGGAGTATTATTTCTGGCTATTATGCAATGCATGATATAGCTAAATTATTTCTTGCAAAGCAATTTAGAATTAAAATCGAAAGAGAAGTCCATGCAACAACAATTAAAGTGCTTCGGGAGCTGATTAAAAATAAGGAGATTATAAAATTAATAGAAATTGGCTACAACACTTTTCTTAGTTTAGCTAACGATCTTGAAGAAGCGAAAAAAGAAAGAGCGAAAGTTCAATATTATACTGGTACAAGATTTATGCACGAAGAATATGAGAAAAAGGCTTTATCTTTTTATGAAAATATTGTTATAAAATATATTAAAAAAATTCAAGTTCTGCTTAAAAAATGATTCTTTTATTTAATAAAAATTTGATTAAAATCTTAACTGTTTTTTCACTATCCCCTGGCTCAAAATTACAAAGAAAAGAATTAAAAGAAAGGACTAAGATGGATAATATAACTTTAGATACTGCTCTTAGTGTTTTGTTGAATTTACATTTCATTAAGAAAGAAGGAAGAGAGCTTTCCTTAAATTTTGAGAAAGAAGAAACTAAACTAATTATTTCTTTAGTATCTAAACAATACAAGATGCTCAAGGAGCTTCCTCTTTGTGTTTATTTTTCTATTGTAGACATTCTCTCTAATATTGTAAAGATAAAAGAAACAGATGTTTATTTGTTTGGTTCTTATGCAAAATTAATTTTCAAAGAGGGTTCGGACATAGATCTCGCTATAATTTCAGACAATTTAACACAAAAAGATAAAAGAGAGCTTAATAAAATAATAAGAAAAACCGAACTAAGATATGGAACGAAAATAGAATTGCATTATTTTTCAAAGAGATTTTATAAAAATAAGCAAGATCCTCTTGTAAGAGAAATATTAAAAAATGGGGTAAAACTTATATAATAATACAATATTATTTATAATAATTAATTATTAATTTATAATAATTAAAATTAATATTAAAAAATATTAAAAAAACTTATATAATATTAAATTATATAATATTATAATAATTAATATAATATAATATTAAAAAATTTTAAAAAAAACTTATAACTTATATAATATTAAAATTTGGTATTTGGTATAACTAACCCAAATTCAGCAAATTAGCCCAGTTATGCGAACTTTTGGATAATTTTGAGCTGGGATAAAATGATATCGACGACAAAAAAACGAAAAATGTGAAAAAAAATGCAAAAAAACTCAATTTGCGGAAGTCAGGTAACTAATATAACTAATACACTAATATATTAACAAAAATGCAAAAAAGAAACAAAAGAGGCGAAAGCAATAACAAGAAAGGCAAAAAAGGCCAGGTCACTTTGTTTATAATTATCGCGATTGTTATTGTTGCAATAGTTATTCTTGCTCTTGTCTTGGCTCCTCGCTTGTTTCCGAAAAGAGTTCCAGAAGCAAAAATAACTGATCCTGAAAAGTATATTGGAGATTGTATTAATCTTGCTTTAGAGCCTGCTGTCGAGACTCTCGCAAGCCAAGGGGGTTATCTTGAGCTAGGAAATTGTATTTTTTACAAAGATGTTTGCAGGCATTATTTATGCTACGTGACAATACCTTACACAGCTTGTGTAAATCAAGAGCCTTTGCTAAAAGAAAAGATTGAATCAATATTAAAACAAAAACTTCAGCAAGATAATATTGTTTTGAACTGTATCAACAAGTTTCAAGAAGCTGCCTCGAAACAAGGCTATGATGTTTCTGTTTGTGCCTCACCAACATTTTCTGTGAATTTGACAGAAGGCAAAGTCAATGTGCCAATAAAATGCGCGATGACTTTGAGCAAGGGCGAGGATGTCAAGAGAATTGAGAAAATTAATCCTTATTTGCAATGGCCTTTGTTTGAGTTTGTGATGCTTGCTAAAGAAATTATAAATGACGAGATAACCTATACAGACTTTGATCCTGTTGCTTATATGTTAGGACACTACTGGGTTGAGATTGAAAAGTTTAGGACAAGTGATGGTTCAAAAATTTACACACTTCGTGAAAGAGCTTCGGGCAAAGAATTTGTATTTGCTGTAAGAAACTATGTGTTGCCACCAGGAATATTGTAAAATAATTAAATAAAAATGAAAAACAAAAAAATAAACAAGATTGAAGCAACGATTGCAATATTCTTAACTATATTAACAATCTTGATGCCAATTACCTTTACAGCTTTACAGCCTGAAATTGATTTAGTCAAAGGAGAAGTAAAGCAAAATAAGATTATTGATTCTTTGGCCTTTGTTTTAGTCAAGAGTGTTTCTTTCTTTGATATTGTGCCTAGCGTTATGGCGCAAGATTTTGGTTGCTGTGAGGTTATGACAAACGGAGCTAAGTGCCAGATGAGTCTTTTAGATGAATGTAACAGTGTTCAAGAGTGGCACAATCAAACAACTTGTGATACAATTTGTCAAATAGGTTGTTGTATTGACTCTCAAGGCATGTGCTCGAAAGGAGCATTATCATCTCAATGTTCTGTGCCTCCTGCTTTGAAATTTATTCCTCATGATGCAAATTGTGAACAAGATATTTTGTGTAAGTATGGTTGCTGCACTGTTGGTTATCAGAAATTATGGACAACTAACTTAACTTGTAACAATATTTATCATGGGGCTTGGGATGGAAGTGTGCCAGATGAGATTACTTGTATTGCGCAAGCTTATCAAGAGCAAAGAGGTTGCTGTAGAAGTTATGATGGATGTGAATATATCACAGGAGCGGAATGCAGCAGCAAGAGTGGAAATTTCTTGCCCAATATAAAATGTTATGAGAATGTCCCCGGATGTGAAATTTGCCAAGGAACTGGAACACCAAAATGTGTTGAAGGTTTTCCAGATTTATACAAAACCGACAAATGCGGCAATGTCTATATTGATGAGGTTGCTGATAATTGCGGGGATGGTTTCTGCAATCCTGAAACAAACCGATGCGAGTCTGGAAATTGTACAAATGTAATTGATAGTGGTTATCTAGATGATTTAGGCAATTATAATTTTGAAACGCCTGGGCGAAATGGAAGAAACAGAGAATCTGGGGAATCATGGTGTGTTTATGACACTGCTGAAGACTTGGGTAATGGCACAGTGCCTCTCGGAGCTTATTCTGTAAGAAGATATTGTTTGTATGGCAAAGAATACATTGAGCCTTGTAACCATTACAGACAAACAATTTGTTTGGAATCAAAAGGAAGATGTTTGGCAAACTCTCCTAGCGCAAGTGTCCAACAGAAAGCAGAATGTTCAAAAAAGACTAAGAATGAATGTAGCAGCAATTGTATTTGGCAAGCTACGCAATTACAAGGTTATTGTATGCCTAATTTATATACAAGTTGCGTTAATTATACAACTCAGCAAGAATGCGAAGCCAACTCATTTTGTTTCTGGTGGACTAATCTACCTGTCAAAGATAAAAATCAAAATTCAGTAGATTTGTCAACTAAGAATTGGATAGCATTTAATAGAGTTCCCGACGGCGAGATACAAAAACAGATTTGTCTGCCAAAATATTCTCCTGGCTTAGATGAAAACAATAAAGATTTTGTATGCTCTCAAGGAAGTTTCATCTGTACTTACTCTTCGGCTTACTTTGGGATAGAGCAAACGAATACAGAATGTGATGATCCAGAATGGTACAGTGCAATGGCTCATAGATGTAGGGCGCTTGGTGATTGTGGCACCTATAAAAACTATATTGGCAAGACAGTTACTGGTTTGAAAATAGGAGAAGCAGAAGATAAGCCTCAAGACATCTCTCAACTAAGAATGAAGAAAGAAATTCCTTTGCCGCAGGACTATCAGGAATTTTTAAATGGATTGAAAATCTCGCAAGAACATCGGAGAAAGCCTGTTGGAAGGCTTTTGTTAAGTTTAGGTTATGTTCTAACAATTGTGGGAATTTATAGCTGGATTGCTCATGGAACGTGGGGCGAGTTCCCCCATTTCGGCGCGTGGAGTACTAAATGGCTGGGCGGATCTCCTGTTTTATCAACGGCTGTAGCAATAGCAGCAATTTTAGCTGGTATAGTGATTCTTATCTATGCAAGTGGATTGCCTGTCGGGCCTGGCAGGGCTGCTTTAGAATCGTTGGGTTGGGGTTTGATAAGTGGAGGAGGTGCCGCTTTTCTTGGTGCAAGTGCTGCAACAGCAGGCCTTATTGGCTTGGCTGCGTTTGTAATAGTGTTTGGATTATTTTGGCTTACTTATGACAAGCGCTTTTACTTTGTACAGTGCTTGCCCTCGGTGCCTCCGATAGGAGGAGATGATTGCAATTTATGTAATACTGATCAAACTAAGCCATGCACCAAATACAGATGTGAGTCTCTTGGACAAGCATGCACATTTAATGATACTATTACCATAGGGGGCAAATCTTATCAGCTTGCTGACGCTGAATGTATATCTGCGGTAAACGATGGCGCAGCTCCTTGGATTACTAATATTGAAGTGAAAGACTTGCAAGGCAATTCTTATAGAGCTCAACTTCCTAGCACAACTGGACCAACAACAATAGATATAGACAAAAATGGAGAAGCAATTCCTGATGGAACTTTAGTTAATATAAAAATAAAGTTGAATGAAAAATCATTATGTATGTGGGATATTGAAAGTACCCCCAACATAAGCGAGATGGACTTTCCTTATCAAAGCAATGTTTTGCGCGAGGAGCTTCAGCAACAGTTTTCAGTAAAGCAGGCATTGCCTTTCGTTTACGTCAGATGCGCTGATGTTTATGGAAATGCAAATGTTGCTGAATACATCTTTAGATTTTCAACAACAACTGGCCCTGACTTAACTCCTCCTATGGTTTTAGGTACAGACAGAGATTATTATAACAAGTTTGGTTATGGCGTTAGTGAATTGCCTTTATGGATTTATGTAAATGAAATGGCTAAATGTAAATGGGATAAATTTGATAAAGATTATGCTTCAATGTCTTCTCCTGAATGCACTACTACCTTAACACAAACAGGTTTCAAGTGCAATACAACCTTGACTGGCTTGCAGTCAGAGCCGCCAGGGATTGCGAATCCTTTTTACATTAGATGTAATGACACTTCAGGAAATGTAATGCAACAATCTTATGAGCTTATACTTTATCCTACTTTGCCTTTGAAAATTACAAGTATTATCCCAGAAAATGGCGCTCATGTTAAGGGCTGCGAGATTTCAGGAGTTGAGCTAGAAGTTGAGACAGCAGAAGGAGCTGAAAATGGCAAAGCAGTATGCTACTGGAAAAATTCAACCATGACTGACTTTACAAGATTTACAGAAACTAATGATGTTATTCACAGGACAAATATTTCAGCAGCAAGCCAGAGTGTTGATATAAAATGTGTTGATTCTGCTTTGAACATTGCAACTAACTCGACAAGCTTTACAGTTGAGGCTGATAAAACCGCGCCAGTCATAACAAGAATTTTCAAAGATTCAGGATCATTAGTCTTGAGAACAAATGAAGAAGCAACATGTGTTTATCATTATTCCATGGGGCAAAAAATCAATAACTGTGATTTTACAGCCAATGATACAATGCGTGCAAGAAAATTCGAAACAACTGGCAGTTTAGAGCATAGAACTGCATGGGATGATGAACCTTGGTATGTGAAATGTTATGATAATTGCGGCAATGGATGGAACCTTCTTGATCCTTGCACAATCATCTATCCTTCTGATGTTGAGTGAGAGTTAAGATAAATTGTATTTTGTAATTTTATTTTGTAAGGGAGCTAAGTTTTGTAAGAGAGTTAAGCAGCTGTGGGACATAGCTGTGAGACATTATTCCTAAACTAGAGAAGGAGTAAGTTATGTCAAACAATCAACACTCCAAACAATCAGCGTTATAGCTTAGTATTCTGAAGCTCCCGACGATAAAAATTTTCATTGGATTTTCATCGGATTTTTGTAATATTTTATATGATTTTATGGTTATCGGTTATCGTCGATATTTGATTATTTTAATGAAATTTTTACTTTTAAGATAAGTAATTACCAATCAGCAATCAGCGATAATTTTAAAAAGATATAATCCATAAATACATAAAATTCACAAATCCATAGAAAGTAAAAATGGTGAAAAAAGAGATGAAAGGTAGAAAAAACATTATTGAGTTGATTGGCAAAGGGTTTGAGTTGTGGTGGAAAAATCCCGCAATTATCTTGCCTTTCTTGTTTTACACTCTTATTATTGTTGTTGCAGGATTGATTCTTTTTTTACTTATGGGGCTTGTTATTTTTGGAAGCAGCTTTGGTGGCCAGGCAATTGGCACAAGTTCTGGCTTTAGTGCTCTTCAAGGGTTGGCTGTCGGGGAGTCGAATGATACAACTATGGAAAAACTTGTTGAAAATTTGAGCGTTAGTCCCGGCATGCTTGCTTTGGTTATTGTTTTTGTCATTGTGTTCGTTCTTGTCTTGATGTTTGCGAGAGCCTTTTTTTCGAGTGGCGCGATTGCCATGGCAAAAGAAGTTACTCAAGGAAAGAAAACAAGTTTAGCCACAATGAATCGCTCTGGAAAAAAGTTCTTTTGGAGATATTTTCTTGTTGAACTGATTATAGGCCTTGGTGTAGTAATTTGGCTTCTTATTTTTTCTTTACCTGCAATCCTTACTAAAAATATAACTCTTGCGATTATTCCTTTAATTAGTTTAATTCTCTTGTTTTTCCTTTACTTGTTGTTTTACCTTGCTGAATATGTTTTAGTGCTTAATGATCTGAATCCTTTTGAAGCACTCAAAGAAAGTTTCAATATAGTAAAGAAAAACTATTGGGCTACTCTTGGCTTGTTTGTTTTGTTTTCTTTGATGTCTTTGGTTATTTCTTTTATTCCACTTAGCTCTTTCTTGAACTTTTTCATCCAGCTTCTTGTTTTGACTCCTGCAATGACAATAGCTTTTACCTTATTTACGTTAGAAAGACAATAGAATACAGTAAATAAGTTGGGACAATAAAGGGCTGGCAAAAGAACAGAAACAATAAAAAAAGGGTATAGCAATTGTTGACAATAAGCAAATTAAATTTTATCGTCGGTAAAACAAGAGATTTATCTATTTTAGTATCGTAATGTTTAAATAGTAGAGTTATGATTTAATACAATTGGAGAAAAAGATGGCAAATTTTATTACTGATTTTTTAATGAATGTATTTGGCGAGCTGTTCGCGATAAAGCGCAATGTAAAGTTAGGATTTTATGGACCCCCTAACGGCGGCAAGACAACTTTAGCGAACAGAATCTGTAAGGATTGGACAGGCGAAGAAATAGGGAAAGTTTCAAAAGTGCCTCATGAAACTCGGGAGATTCAGGCAAAAGAGAAAGTTGAAATAAAGTTCAACAACAAAAAAGCATTGTTCAAGATTATTGATACTCCTGGGATTGCCACCAAAATAGATTACGAGGACTTCTTGCCTTATGGCTTGAGCGTGAAAGAGGCAAAGAAAAGAGCAAAGGAAGCGACTCAGGGTGTGATAGAGGCTATTAAATGGTTAGATGATATGGATGCGGTTATTGTTGTTCTTGATTCGAGCAAGAATCCTTATACTCAAGTTAATATAACTATTATTGGGAACCTTGTAGCGAGAAAAATCCCTGTTTTAATCGCGGCGAACAAGACCGATTTAAGAGGCTCGAACATCAAGAAGATTGAGGCTGCGTTTCCAGAGTATAAAGTTGTTGGAATAAGCGCCAAAAACGGGCATAACATTGAGGAATTTTACTCGCATCTTTTTGAGCTGATAAAGAAGAGAAGAGGGAGCAAGTGAGAAAAATGGCAAAAAACATAACATTGCAATTCGTGCCTTATGGCGAGATTGCTTACTTATCAAGCTTTCAACGCGTGAAAAGGCTTATAGATTTGGCCACAGAGAATAAGATATTGTTAATCCAGGGCAAGCTAGAACCAGAGGAAGAGGCTGACTTGATTGCTGAAACAATGAAAAAGATTCGAGGAAGTTCGAGATTTAAAGGAATAGAGCTTGCAAGTTTCACGCCAAAAACAAAAAACCTCCCTTTTACACAGACAATTAAAGAAAATATTGCTAGAGCTTTACTTGGCTCTAACCGTGATGTATTCACTATAATTGGGCCCGCGACTCTTGTTCGTGAGATTAAGAAAGACCCTACGAAATTACAACTGCTTCTAAGAAAGTGATTAGAAAGTGATTAGAAAGCAGAAAGAGCTGAGAATTTGATTTTGTCTTCATTACATAAGTCGCAGGATACCTCTATTTTCAAATAGAGGAGGAATGTCCCTCCAATAAATTTAATTTCTTCAATATTTTAGCATTTAAAGAGGGCTGATGTTGCCCCCCTATTGCTCAATCAAAAGGTATACGTTGATGCCTTGCTCATAATGCTGCGACCTTTAGGTCGCAGTAGTTTACTTTTGCTTTGTAATCCTAAAGAAGAAGGCTTGCCAAAAGTTCAAATTGTTAGTAAAAATAAGGTTGCTAACTTGAAGGATAAATATAATACTGTTATTCAAAACTTGTCTGTGATAAGAAATGGAAAGAATACATGGAACAAGTCAAATAGAATTTGGAGTATGGCTATT
Organism: Candidatus Pacearchaeota archaeon; assembly: GCA_049699715.1. Classification (GTDB taxonomy): domain Archaea; phylum Nanobdellota; class Nanobdellia; order Pacearchaeales; family UBA284; genus JAVZYK01. Next base: position 35,217 of record JBNAVB010000008.1, read on the forward strand.
TTAGGTACTGATAAAGAAAGAAATGTTTTGTTTATTCATTCAAGATCTCCCTATTCTGTTAATGATTTTGCCAACATTCTGCTTTCGTTGCCTCTCTCGCTTCAAAATGCTATGTATCTTGAGGGCGGCCCAGAAGCAAGTTTGTATGTTTTAGTGAAAGGAAATGATTCAGCGAAAGGAATTGAGATTGAGAAATTTGGAAGCTATGAAACTGGTTTTAATGAAAATGATTATAATCCTGGGGCTTGGCCAATCCCTAATGTGATTGGAGTTATAAAAAGAGACAAAGAAAACAAAGAAATCAGAAAATAAGAAAATAAAAAATAATAAAAAAATAGCTACTACCCAAGTTCCGCAAATTCAAATTATTTGTATCAACTTTAAGAGCTATGCTGATGAAATTTGTCTTCGATTTTTTGGCCAATTATCAAAACAAAGTTAATCACTATGCGACAAAATTAAGGATTTTTGTCGTCGATTGATTTTTCTAAAAATGAGCAAAAAATCAATTTGTGGAACTCAGGTAACCTTAAATACTTACAATAGAATAATCTTTTTAGTTCTACAATTTTTCTCCTAATTTTAGCTTTTAATTGTAATTTTTTACACATTCTGTAGACCTTTTGCTCATCCAAGGAAGGCGCTTCTAATATTGAAAGAATGTTCTCTTTATACACCCCTGGTATTGGGGGAAACGCTGTAAATTCATAAAATTCTAGCAAGAATGCTTCACGTTCTGCATCTTCTTTCGAATAACCTTTCTTTATCAATCCTCTTATATATTCTTCTTGTTCTCTTTTTTTCTCTTCTACTTTATTTTCATATTCATCATAGGAACTTAAAAGGTTTTCTAAAATTTTTTTACCATCCGAATTTTCTAAAGAACGTTTTATATATCTCGCAATATAAAATGATTCCTCATAATAAAACCAGTATGGGTTTATTTTAATTTTTGATATTAATTCTGGATTCTTTAGAAAAGTAGATACTATTGCTTTTTCTTCTTTATCTGTAAGATGAAAATACTTCACTACTATTTTATTTATATAAATCTCCAGACCATCAAATAATTTCTCCATAAATTTCTCCCTCATAAATTTGGTAATAGTAGGCGCTGTAGAAAGTAAATCTCTATAACAAAGAGATTTACTATTTTTTCTGTGTTATAAG
>JBNAVB010000009.1:0-27897 GCA_049699715.1 Candidatus Pacearchaeota archaeon
GGTTCAGATATTTCCTTGTGTCCGTTTCCTATGTACTTATATGTTCTTGGACCAATCTTGTATTGGTCCCCGGTTTCCTTGATTCTTATCACAGTACATTGATAAAAATCATTGCAGGAAGGAGATTTATCAAGCTGGTCTTCAAGAACCTCTATGTTATACCCAGAAGCTATCTTCTCCACTCCATACAAAAACAACTGTTTGAGGTTCTCCACGAGATTATCACTAAGCTTCGGAAAGCCGGCATTGAAATGTTCTTTCAAATAGGCCTCTTGAGTGTCTTGTTTGGCAATCCTTCTGCCATCTAGATCGTAGTTCAAACCCATTTCCGCAGGCGTCAAAAAGCCTTCAATATTCGGCTTGTTTGTTTTTTCTTTGGTTTCTTCTTCCATTTTAGATTTAAAGGTAAGTTATTTTATTTTGAACTGAATCTGAGTTTGGATTTTAATTATTACTTTGCAGTTTATCACCACTTTCGGCAGTCCCCGAATTCTCGGATTTCGGGTGCAAGATATTTTCAAGCGTATTATCTATGCTTTCAAGTATCTCTCCGACAAAATCCTGTATTGGCTCTGGAGTTTGATACTCTTCAAAAGGTTTATTAACTTCGGGAGGCTCTGGGAACTGAATCGCTTTCTCACTCTTAAGCTCTATTTCTGAGGGATCATAATCCGCTGCAGGCGTTTTGTTATTGTATGTTTTATCTTGCAAATTTTTCAGATCAAATTTTATCCCAGTTAAAGTAGAGTGCTGCGATAATCCACACAAAAATTGTCTCGGATTTTCATATTTTAATAGTATCTTGTCTGCATCGTGCTTTTTCCTGAAAGCTTCCAATTCCTCGTTTGTTATAATCTCTCTATAATCCCCCGCTATGCATATAACCTTCTCATCCCCCCTAGTGTAGATTTTGGAGTAGGTATCTAAGGAAGATTTATTGGATATAGTATAAACTGCCCCCACTTCATCTCTCCTGTTGAGGAATCTTTTGATTACAGAATGTTCATGAGTTTTCCCGTTAAGGTTCTTGTCAATAATGAAGAGAGTAGTTCTTTTTGTTCTTTCTTTGTGTTGTAGGATAGGCCCCCCGAAGAACGGGTCAAAAGCTTCTTTTTGTTTCTCATTTGTTTTTGTTTCTACTTTTTCTGCTGTAGTGCCTTCCAACAAAGCTTTCAAATCAATTGGCTCTTGTGACATTTTTTATTTTTTTGAACCTTTTTAATTATTTAATTTTTATCTTTATTTATCTTATTTTCATTATTTTTATTTTGTGAATCGAAAAGCCGGGCGCACACTGGCCGAGTTGGCCCAGCTTTTCTTTTTTGTGCTAAATTACTTGAGCAAACTTAATTTATAAATAAACTTTCTAAAGCATTTATTAAAATAGGGAATTAAGCTTTATATCTTGATTATAATATAAAGTATTGAAAGTAAAATTTTTAAACTGATAATCACTATATAATATGATGTTAAAGGTTAAGGGATTAATTTTGGCAGGCATGCTCCTAGTTATGACTATCTTGGCTGTTTCCCATGTACAAGCCGCGACAATCCATGGGAGGATTTATGGTCCGGGCTTGGAAATGTTACAAAAAGCTATAGTTGCAATAAATAGTACCCCAAGACAGAATTTGGTTGCTGCAGAAGGGATATATTCCTTTATTGTACCACAAGGCACTTATGAGATAGAAGCTTTTTACACAAGCCATGGAAGCTTGTTGTACACCAAAGAAACAATAACCGTTCCCCAGGAGGGCTCATTTACTTTAGACTTAATTTTGTTTGAAACACAGAATATAGAAGACATTAATTTCGATGAAACCGAGCTCAAGATGATTGAAGATTTGCTCAAAGAAAGAGAAAAAACAAACTGGGACTTAGTTTTAGGGATAATAGCAATCTTGATTGTGGTTGCAGTGGCGATTTATTTGTTCTTAAAAACAAAAAGAAAAACAAAACCGGCAAGAAAACCAAGAAAACACAAGGGATTTAGGGCAAGATCAGCCAAAAGCAAGTTCGAAGAAGAAAAACCAACAGGTGACGAAACTCTTGCCAAAACTTTAGAAATTCTCAAGCGCGAAAGGCGAGTCACACAAAGAGATATCAGAAAAGAATTAAAGCTAAGTGAAGCTAAGACCTCTCTTATCATTGCAGATCTCGAAGCCCAAGGAAAAGTCAAGAAAATCAAGAGGGGCAGGGGCAATATAATTATATATCAAGAATAAATCTTTTTAAATTCTCAAAACATTATAATCACAAGGACCCGTGGTCTAATGGTTAAGACACCACTCTCACACAGTGGAGATCGCTGGTTCAATTCCAGCCGGGTCCATTTTCAACTTTTATTATTCATAATAAAATGATTAAAATGGGAAAAATTAGATAAATAAACAGAGAAAAATCATCATCCGCACCAATCTAAAGGTATTTCCTACAAATTCCCACAAAAAATTTTTAAATTTTTATCTCCAATAAAATAATAAGATAATAAGTAAGATAATAAATCAAAATAAAAAAAGGAGGTTGAAAATGTTCGATGATTTCGAAGATGAATTAAGACGAATGAGAAGGCTTATGAGACATTTTTGGGAATTTAGACCTCAATTCACAATAGAAATGCCAGAATTTCGAGAGCCTTTAGTTGACATGGAAGAAACAGAAAATGAATTGAAGTTAACAGTAGAACTGCCAGGCATTTCTAAGGAAGACATTGACGTGGATGTTACAGCAGATACTATAACTGTAAAAGCAAAGAAAAGGGAAGCCATGGAAGAAAAGAGAAAAGGATTTTACAGAGCAGAAAGATCTTACAAGGGATTCTACAGGAGCATGACACTGCCTTGCAAAGTAGTCCCAGAAAAAGTAGAGGCTGGCTACAAAGACGGCATCTTGACAATAGTGCTGCCAAAGGCTGAGAAAAAAGTGGCAACAAAAAAAATCAAAGTCAAGTAATCTTTATTTTAATTTTTTATTTTTCGTTTGTTTTTTTACTTCTCTTTTTAATTATTTCTGCTTTAGTTAAAACAAGTTTAACACGAAAATTATTGATGAATCTCGCTTTTGAACTTTTTTCTCCTTCTTATAGCTTAACTGAAATTAAGAATATATTTATAAAAAAGCTAAATAGCATTCCCCAATTGATGCTATCGCAAGAAATCTACATGACTTTAATCTGTAGATGAATTGCGATGATAATCTTTTTCTATCATGAGTTGCTAGCATAAGCAAGAGCTTGATGCTAGCTCCTTGAAGATATCCCAACGGACACCTTTGGAGTAGGGGAAAATTTGCAGCCTCTTTAGGGTTTATACAAATAGAAGTTGCCAACGGATATATAAGAAACCAAGACATTCATCATGGAACTGTCTGGATAGATTGATCAGCGACGGAAGCTGGGGCTTTTAAGCCCCAGAGGATGTCACATAATTTACTCGACCTTGCTTCCTGGCTCGATTTCCTTTTCAGGCGTAATCAAGATGACTTTACTTTTATCGTTGTTCACTGCAGCCAAAATCATACCTCCACTTTTCACTCCTCTGACTTCTTTAGGCTCAAGGTTAGTAAAAACAATTATTTGCTTGCCTTTCAATTCTTTTTCATTGTAATACTGCTTTATCCCCGCAACAAGCGTTCTCTTTCCTAGTTCCTTGCCCAAGTCAATCTCAAGTAACACTAGCTTGTCTGCATTGGGATGGGGTTTCACTCCAACTATTTTGCCTACCCTTAAATCAAGTTTCGCCCATTCGTTGAATGGAATTGTTTCCATTTTCTCTTTTGTTTGCGCCTCCTTTTCTTTTATTTCTTCTGGTTTTTCTATTTTCTTTTCAATTTCAATCTTCTTGAACAAGATTTCTGATTTTTTTATTTTTTTTATTTCTAAAGGCTTATTTATTTGTTCTATATTTTTAATTTCGAATCCAAGCAGCTTTGTAATCTTCTCGCTCGTTTCAGGGATAAAGGGCCATAATAGTATTGCAATTGCCTTGATGCTATCGCAAAGCTCGAACAGTTTTTTCTTGTCATGGCTTTTCCACAACTCATTTTCTTGAATGTAGAGATTACATGAATCAATAAATTCAAAAACTAAAGCAAGAGCTTTATCTAACTCATAATTTTTAAGACAAGTTTTTATATCCTTGAATTTTAATTTCTTTAACAAATTATTCTCACATTTTTCCATCCCATATTGTTCTGCCAAAGCCGAGACTCTCGAGACAAGATTTCCTAACTTGTCTGCAAGCTCGCTATTATTCCTCTCTACTAGAATGTCTTCATCATAATCAGAATCTTCGAATACAGAGCAGCGCAATAAAGAGTATCTTACAACATCTGCCCCATATTTGTCAACAAGTTCTATAGGGTCTATTGTAACTCCGGAACTTTTGCTTATCTTTCTGCCGCTCAAATTCAAATAACCATGAACTAGTAATTTTTTTGGCAAATCATAACCTGCAGATATTAGTATTGCAGGCCATATCACGCTATGAAACCAATTAATGCCCTTGCCAATTACATGCAAATCAGCTGGCCAATTTCCATTTGCTCCACTTATATAGTTACTCAACGCATCTATCCAAACATAAATCTTGTGTTTTCTATCAAACGGAACATCAATGCCCCAGTCAAGGCCTTGTCTTGAAACACACAGATCTCTTAGCTCTTCTTCCTTGAGCCTTGACAAAATTTCATTTTTTCTTTTTTCCGGCACAATATGATTATTAACAAACTTTATTATTTGTTGCTTATACTTGCTTAATCTGAAGAAATAAGCTTCTTCTTTTAACATAGCAATCTTGCGATTGGGGTGTTCAGGGCATTTTCCATTCACTAAATCTTTTTCAGTCTTGTAAGCCTCACAGCCATAACAATATAATCCTTCATAAGTTCCTTTGTAAATATCGCCCTTTTTGTAAACTTCCTCAAATACCTCTTGTGCAACCTTAACATGCCTTGTTTCTGTTGTTCTGATGAAATCATTATTGCTCAAGTTAAGTTTCTTACAAAGTTCTATAAATGCCTTAACATTCTTGTCAACAAACTGCTTTGTTGGCATGCCTGCTTCTTTAGCAGCTTGAGCATTCTTTTGAGCATTTTCATCAGTTCCAGTCAAGAAAAAAACCTCCCGGCCTTGAAGTCTGTACCATCTTGCTATAGCATCAGCTAAGACTTTCTCGAAAGCATGGCCGATGTGGGGTCTTGCGTTAACATAGTCTATTGCTGTTGTTATGTAAAATTCCTTGCCTCTCTTTTTATTTTTTATCATCAGCAATTAAAGAAAAGCGTGCTTAAAAAAGTTTTCTTAAATTTCAATTAGGTATTCAATATCTTTTCAAGCTTGCTGGCAACATAGTTCTCTATTCTGTCACTATCTTCACCTTCATATAAATTAATATCTTTTTTTAGTTCACCGTTATATGCTCTCTTTAATTTATATAGGTCTATAACCCTATTATGGGTATCTATCTTTAATATTCTATAATGTAAATCTTGAATTTTGCCATTTACTTGTTTGGCTTCTATTGGTTTTGATACCTGCCCGTAAATAATTCCGGTGATATCTTCTATTTGCCTCTTGTCTGTATTAATGATCAAGAAATAATATAGCGTTTCTTCTGTTTCTGGGTTCCCTTTAAAATTCCAGTATAAAGGCCTTGTTCTTGGTTTTTTCGCTTTCTTTTCTATTATCTCTTTATCACTTGGCTTTATTCTCATTTTTTCCTTAGCTCCTCCTTAGCCTTTCTTTGGCCTTTCTCATTAGTTTTGCCTTTTTTCACTAATTGCATAAACTTTAAAAATTTAACTAGAGCTATGGAGCTGTAGAAATTTCAGTTTCAGCTCAAATAGGGCTAAATTAAGCAAACTTTTCGAAGATAAATCGGAAATAAGCCAAAATTACGATTTGTAAGTTAAGAAATGCCCTTTACCGAAGAAAAAGCTAATTTCCTTTCTACAACGCCATCTCGAATGCTTTCGACGCTTTAACTCATTTCATCCCAGCAGGCTTTTGGAATTTTGGCAACTTGACTGAAACAGACTTACCTTTATTATAATTTTCAATATATAGATTAATTATTTTTTCTAGTTTCCCCAGATGCGCGAGATTTTTATAATAAATCTTTAAAGTACACATTGAATGCATGTTCTGATTGCTTCTTTCATATTCTATTATTAACTTAGAGTCTTCTTGTTTTGAAAGGATGTTAAAACAATGGCATTCAATGTAGGGCTTCTGATGTAGTTCTACAATAAGTTCTTGTAAGGGCCCAAAAATTCTTCTTGTTTTGGGGCAATAGAAAAAACTTTTTCCTTGATCATCTTGCTTATCGCCTACAGGCACAAACATAAATTTCATTTCCATTTTATTCTATTGCTTTTTTCTTTTCTTCTTGCTCTCTCCAGCTAAGCAAATCCTCTAAATTATAAAAAACTGGGATGTTTAAACTTTTTGCTAACTCTATCTCCTTTTTTGCACCATTACTATTTTTCCAATTGTCACAAGCATAAACAACCTCAGAAGCCTTAAGCCATTCTTGTGAATTTTCGAAATAGTCGTTATATTCATAGTCCCCGGCAACAAGCCCCATCAAGAAATCCAAACAAGGAACATAGACGCTAAAACCCCTTTTTCTGACTTTTTCCGCTTCTTTAATCATAAAGTGAAGATTCTTTATATAATCAACAGCCATATCATTTAATTTTCCAGCTATGTAAACTCTATATTTTCTATTGTCTTTCTTTTCCATTTTTTCTAAGATATTCCTCAACAATCAAAATTTATAAAGATTTATTTACTTAAGAATATACAACAACTAAATGCGCCAGTAGTCCAGTGGCAAGACACGACCCTCCCAAACAATCTTTTAGAAAAAGATTGTATCAAAAGAAGAAAGGTCGTTACCCGGGTTCGAATCCCGGCTGGCGCATTCCAATTAAAAAAATATTTAAATAGCCTGATGCTATCATATAAAAAGAGGCACGAGTGAAAAAACTAGTAAAAAAATGGCAGAGCTGAGTCCAGTATATGAAGGCAAAGTCGTTCATGCGGGTATATTCAGCTTCAAGGATGTTTACAATTTTCTTTATGATTACTTTACCGATCAATTGTACACAGTTATAGAGAAGAAATACAGCGAGAAAATCAAGGCAGAAGGCAAAGATGTTGACATAGAATGGCTGTGCCTAAGGAAAATCAGTGATTACTTTAGGTTCAGAATTAAGGTCACCATAAGGATTGTTGGCTTGACAGCTGTTGAAGCAATTCGGGAAGGCGTGAAAGTCAAGCGCGACAAAGGCGAGATTGAAGTTAAGTTTTCAAGTTATCTTGAACGAGATTATGAACACAAATGGGAGAGCAATCCCCTAAGCAAGTTCATGCGGGGCATTTATGATAAATATATTGTAAAAACAAGAATCGAGGCTTATGAAGACGCTCTAGCGACAGATGTTGATGAAGTCATAGCTCAGCTCAAAAGTTATCTTGCATTAGAGGGCCGGAGATAAGTTCTGAAGTAAAAATTAAAGATGGATTGGATGAATTGAATTTGGAAAAGTCAATAAATTGGGATTCTCTGTTAAAACATTAGTATTCTAATACTAGTGAATGGGATAATTACCAATAGTTTGCAGTGAAGATTTATTGTGACACTTGTTTTATTGTGACACTTGTGGGGGATGCCTCTTAGCAGATATAATTTATTAAATTCCATTTTCTAAAGAACTATCTCAATCCCTCGATTTTTCTCCGAATCTCTTCAAGCTCTTCCTTATATGTTTTCTTTCCTGCAGAAAATTTTGTTTTTTTCTTTGCTGTCGTCTCTCTTTCTTTTGATTCTTTGATCTCTTTGGCCCCAAGAAGCCTCTCTTTCGCCTTGACTGTCTCAAGCTTTGGCAAAAGTTCTATGAGTTTGATTATTTCTTGCTCCAAAGCCCTTGTTCTCGTGATTATCCCCAAACTTGATTTTTTCTTTTCGCTTCTCATCGCGCTAAAGCTTATGGCTTTATCCTGTATCCTTTTTGCTTGCTCCTTTATATCTAGTATCTTTTTTCTAGAATCCTTTACCTCATACGGCTCTAGTCTAACATAAACAACCATTTTACTCGATTTTTTCAGCAAATACGCGCTCAATAGAAGCAATCTTCGTCTTGAGCTCCTCAATCTCCTGTTGCCAGCTTGTCATGAGTTGCTCCTCTTTTGTCTTGACCTCTAGTAGCTTTCTTATTATGTCTTCGAGCTCAGACGCCTTACTCTTCATCAACTCGACACTCGCGATAATTTCTTTGAATTTGTCAATCTTGATAAACAATGCCTTGGCTTTCTCTGGCTCTTTCTCCCTCAGGGGTTTTCTCACCTCCCTTGCAGCAGGTTTCTCCCTCTTAGGAAGCTTAGGCCTTTCGCCTAGCTCTTGCACGAGCTTGCTTTTAGATTTAGCTTCTCTTTCTGCTTCCTTCCTGTGCTCTTCTTCAAGCTCCTCGACAAGCTCCTCTGCCCCCGTCTCTCCTTCTCCTCCACTTTCGGGCAATTCAGGCAATTCAGGCAGTTCCGGCAGTCCGCCTCTATCCTCCCCAATATCCTCACTTGGGGCTGTCTCAATCGCAGCTTTGATTTCCTCGGTTTCAGGATAAGGGGGCATTCGTGGGGGCTCTGGAACTACAGTCTTAGGTTTTTTCTTGAACAATGCCATTCTACTCTCCCCTCTTTTCTTTTTCCTTACCTCTCTTTTTAGCAAACTTTTTAAAATATAATATTCTTAAACACGCTATAATAGGAATAAAAAAGAGCAATATATAAATATTACTACTTAATTTCCGGAATATGGTAAAATCCAAAGACGAAGCCCTTGTTTTGATATTGAAAGAACTTGTGAGAAAGATTGCTGGCAAAACTTCTGAACCAATAGTTGATGTCTTGTTTAATAAAAAGAACGTTAACGAGTTCAAGATCGCCGAGAAACTGAAAATAACCATAAACCAAGCTAGAAACATTCTGTATAGGCTTTCTAGTTATGGAATCCTAGACTCAACGCGAAAGAAAGACAAAAGGAAAGGATGGTACACTTATTTCTGGACTCTCAATATAGCCAAAGCTTTAGAGGTTTTCAACAAGCTTAAAGTCAAGGAAATAGACCTCCTCGAGCAAGTCTTAAAAAGCCATCAGCTCAAGCAGTTCTACATCTGCACTCAAGATAATATTGAGATGAGCGAAGAAACCGCGATGCAGCATAGTTACTTATGCCCCGAATGTGGCTTATTGCTCCAACCACTAGCGAAAGAGAAGAAAATCAAGGAAATAACAAGCAAGATTGAAGCAGCGAAGCGAGAGTTGAATTTAGTCAAAGCAGAGCTGGATAAATACAAGCCCAAACCTCTACCGCCCAAAATCAAGAAAGTCAAAAAAAAGGAAGTTAAGGGAAAGAAGAAGATCAAGAAAAAAAGCAAAGAAAAAAACAAATCCAAAAAAAGCAAAAAGCAAAGGAAAATTTAAGCCAAAGAAAAACAAAAAGAAAAAATAAAGGAAGTTAAGAAACCGAGAAGATAATGAGCCCTATAATTTACAAGCGAGAACAGGCAAAAAGGAAATTCTATAACATAACACTAATTATAATAGCAATAAATGTACTTGTTTATCTCGTCATGCTCGTGTTGCAATATATCTACGGAAACGTTATTCTTGAAAATATTGCAGTGAACCCTTCATATATCCTGAAAGGCGAAAAACTCTGGACAATTGTCTCGAGCATGTTCATGCACGGAAGTTTCATGCATCTTTTCGTGAACATGCTCTCATTGATGTTTCTTGGCTCGTTTCTTGAAAGACTAATTGGAAGCAAAAGATACGCCTTCATTTACCTGGTTTCAGGAATAATCGCCTCTCTGGCATTTGTTTTCCTCGCTCTGGTATTTGGTCAAGACTTGAATGTCCCGGCAGTTGGCGCTTCTGGAGCAATTTTTGGGATAGGTGGCATGTTAGCAATTTTGACACCAAGACTCCCAATTTACATTTTATTCATTCCAATCGCGATGCCGATGTGGATAGGCATCATTCTCATGCTCGCGCTGATGTGGATTGTAAGCGCATTGACAGGCCTGCCTATAGGCAACACAGCCCATCTCGGAGGCTTTATCGCAGGCCTCGTGTATGGACTTTATCTCCGAATTAAGTACAAAAAGAAAATGCGAGTTCTTGACAAAGTTTTCAGGTAAGATCCAATAAGCAGGTAAAATCCATATAAGCCAAGCCATGAAGGGCTCGTCGAGCCTTTAAAAAGCTTTATAAATACATTTTTCATAAGATATTCGGTTAAAATAAGATAAAATGCCAAAGCCAAACCTTAAAATCCAAAATATTGTCGCGACAACTTCTTTAAACACAAAAGTTCCTTTAGTCAAGTTAGTAAGAAGCCAAACAAACACAGAATACAATCCAGAACAGTTTCCTGGCTTGGTGTTAAGAATCAAGAAGCCAAAATCAGCTGTTCTTGTTTTCTCTTCGGGAAATCTTGTCTGTACTGGAACAAAAAGCATAAAACAAGTGAATGAAGTCATTGTTCAAGTCATAAGACAGCTCAGGAAGATAGGGGTTCATGTTAAGGAAAAGCCCAAGATAAACGTCCAGAACATTGTAGCCAGTGGATCAATCAACATTGTCATGAATTTGAATGAGTTGGCTTTAAAGCTTGAGAATACGGAGTATGAGCCAGAGCAATTTCCTGGATTAGTGTACAAACTGAACGAGCCAAACGCAACCTTCTTGTTATTCAGCAACGGCAAGCTCGTTTGTACAGGAACAAAGAATAAAAAACAGCTCGAAGAAGCCATGAAACAGCTCCTAAAAAACACGAGAGAAGCTCTGAAATAGTCTTTTACTTTTTTTACTTTTTTATTTATTTTTCAATTACTCTCCTTCTTTATTCTTTTAGAATTGTAAGAAATATTTATAATTATGTTGAAAAACAATAAACTATAAAAAGCTGAGCAAGAATATCATAATTGCTGGGCATAGTGGAAGGAAAAGGGGGAACAGTGGAAAATGGTTGAGGATTTGATTATCGAAGCGAAGGAATTTTTTGAATATTACAAAAAAGAGATAGGTAAGGATATCAAGAAAGGTGCAAAAGCGATTCATGTTTCTTTTCAAGATCTAGCGCAATTTTCACATACATTAGCGGATCAACTGCTTCAGAAGCCCGAAGAAGTTCTCTCGATTCTTGAAATTGCATTAGATGAAACAGGCATCATCAAAGGCGCAAAAGTTCGCTTAACTGAGTTGCCAGAGTCTCAAGAACTAAAGATTCGCGAGATAAGAGCAAAACACCTAAATCAGTTCATTGTTGTTAATGGGCTTGTTAGGCAGGCATCAGATGTAAGGCCCCAGATTGTAAACGCTAAATTCGAGTGCCCGAGTTGTGGTACAGTCATAAGCGTGTTACAGATAGATAAAAAGTTTCGCGAGCCATCGCGATGCTCATGTGGAAGGCGCACCGGCTTCAAGCTTATCAGCAAAGATATGGTTGATGCACAGAGAATTGTCATCGAAGAAAGCCCTGAATCATTGAAAGGTGGTGAGCAGCCAAGAAGAATAAACATTTTCTTGAAGGAAGATTTAGTTGAGCCAAAAATGGAAGAGAGGACAACTCCCGGCTCGAGAGTAAAGGTGATAGGCATTTTGAAAGAAGTCCCTATTCCCTTGCAAAGCGGGGCTGTGTCAACCCGTTTCGATTTAGCGATAGAGGCAAACAATATCCTCCCTTTAGAAGAAGCTTATGAAGAGCTAGAAATATCGGAAGAAGAAGAGAGGCAAATTAAAGAACTTGCCAGCGACCCTGATATTTTCAAAAAGCTTGTTTCTAGTATCGCTCCAAGTATTTTTGGTTACGATCCAATAAAGCTGGGAATTGCATTACAGATGTTCGGAGGCTACAGAAAAAAGAGAAGCGATGGAACTTTCTCACGAGGGGACATTCACATTCTGCTTGTAGGTGATCCGGGAGTAGCAAAAAGCGTTATGTTAAAATTTGTTTCAACTATTGCACCCAAGGGGCGTTATCTCGTAGGCAAGGCAGCGACTCAGGCGGGATTGACAGCCACTGTAGTAAGGGACGAATATTTAAGAGGATGGGCTCTTGAAGCCGGTGCGATGGTTTTAGCTAACCATGGCATAGCATGTATAGACGAGATGGAGAAGATGACAGAAGAGGACAGGAGTGCGATGCATGAAGCCATGGAACAACAAACCGTAACAATAAGCAAAGCTAATGTCCAAGCTCAGCTTCGAGCAGAGACCAGTGTTCTAGGAGCCGCAAATCCAAAATTTTCAAGATTTGACCCTTATGCTCCTGTCGCTCAGCAGATTGAAATGGCTCCAACCCTCATCAACAGATTTGATTTAATATTTGTGATGAAAGATATACCAGAAAAGATGAAAGATGAAGCCATTGCAACACACGTATTGCTTGAACACAGGAGCGCGGCAGCCAAGCCTGCTATAGAACCGGATCTTCTCAGAAAATATATTGCATATGCAAAGCAAAAAATCTTCCCAAAGCTCACAGACAAGGCTGTCGCAGAAATCAAAAAATTTTATGTTGATTTAAGAAATCAGCCAGCGATAAGCGAAGAAGCCGCATATCAACGAGCAATTCCAATTTCTGCCAGACAACTAGAAGCACTTATCAGATTGAGCGAAGCAAGTGCCAGAGTCAGATTAAGCAACAAAATTACAAGAGAAGACGCATTGCGCGCTATAGAAATAATTCATTTGTTCTTATTGCAGGTTGGCATAGACAAAGAAACAGGGGCGATGGATATAGACAAAATCGCGACAGGCATTCCCGCAAGCGAGAGAAGCAAGATAGTGTTTGTTCGCGAGGCCATTGTGAGATTAGAGTCGAGAATAGGGAAAGAGATTCCCTTAAGTGAGTTAAAAATAGAACTCGCGGACAAGATTAATGAAGCTGAATTAGATGACATTTTGGACAAGTTAAAAAGAAGCGGAGATATCTTCGAGCCCCGCAGAGGTTTCATCCAAAGAATTTAAAAACACAAAACAAAATAAAGAAATATAAAATGCCAGAAGAAATAAAAAAAAGGTTCACTGCGTTCAAAGTTTCTCTGGGGCTTTTAAGCCAAGGCTCTTTGGAATTCGAGCAAGAGCGATTTTCAAGGCTCATTCTTAATAATAAAGAGATCGTTCGGGTTAATATCATAGCCACAGTCGTTGACAAATTCATGAATGACCAAGGCTCTTATGCTTTTGTCACGATTGACGACGGCACAGGGAATATTCGAGTTAAAGTCTTTTCAGACAATATTACCATGCTCAAGGATTTGCAGTTAGGGGACACCTTGCTTGTGATAGGCTTATTAAGACATTACAATGATGAACTTTACATATTGCCCGAGATTGTTAAGCAGGTTGATGCGCGCTGGCTTCTCGCAAGAAAGCTTGAGCTCCAGAAAGAATATGGTTCGAGTTATGAAACCAAGCCAAAAGAACAGGCGCCAATGTCATCACTATCACAGCTTCACTCTCAGCCTGAGATTACCGAAGAAAAAATTGAAAGTGCAGCCGAGCCGAAAGAAAAAACGTTGCGTGATCAAGTTCTTGAAATTATAAAATCTAGTGAGCCAGAAGAAGGCATAGATGTTGACAAGTTAATCATGTCGTTGAAAGCTCCGGTAGACAACATAAACTCGACAATCATCGAGCTCTTGGAAGAAGGTACAATCTTCGAGCCGAGACCTGGCAGATTGCGGGTTTTGTAGATTTTTCACTCTGTAATGCACAATTAAATATTTATACTTCTGCTCATTGCAAAATATAGGCGAGGGACAAAATGTTATCAGATATAGTTTTACTTACAGATTCATTAAAAGTGAAAATTTTGGACAATCTCCTAAACAAAACTCTCTTGATAAACGGGCATCTGTTCAGGGAAGATTTAAACGGATGGATTTATGTCGGTAAGCTTATCAATAAAGGCAAAAACAGCAATGCTTTCAATTTCTATAACAAGTCTTTCGAGATGAAACCCATACACTTAGATTTAGGGGTAAATGAAAAAAATTTTTATCCTCACTGTACTTTGCCTAAGGAAGTCGGGCAGAGACTGACTGAATTATATGAGTTCTACAGAAATCGTGACAAAAAAGATGTCAATTACGCTTAGGGGGCTTTGAACAGCTAGGCAAAAACAAACAATAAATTTAAAAGTTCTTTTTCTTTCAAGCAGTCATGAATAAAGAACAAGATAAAAGATATGGGGAATTACTTGACAGGTTATACAAACAAGTCAAGCGAGTGGAAGCCACAGAAAGATTCGAGATTCCTAAGGTAGAGGGGATGGTTGAAGGGGGCAAGACAATAATCACAAATTTCTCGCAGCTTTGCTCAATGCTCAGAAGAAAGCCCGAACATGTTTCAAAATTCCTCTCACGAGAACTCGCGGCTCAAGCAACAATTGAAGGCGAGAGGCTTGTCTTAAACAGAAAACTTCTTTCAAACCAGATAAATGATAAGGTTCAGGCTTATGTCAATGAGTTTGTCTTGTGCCCCGAGTGTGGAAAGCCTGATACTGAACTTATTAAAGAAAAAAGCTTCATGTTTATCCATTGCCTTGCTTGCGGCGCGAAGAAAAGCGTAAGGGCAAAGATAGTTTAAAATAGTTTAAAAATTGGTGTAATATTTAAAAATGGCAATCCCCTCAAAAGTTAAAAAGCTTTTAGCGAAAGATAAATTGATTGTATTTGGAACTTCAAACAAGAACGGAAAACCAAATTTAATATTCGTAGCTTCTTGTGGGTTATTCAACAATAAACTATTAATTGCAGATTGCCAAATGAATAAAACTCTAAAAAACTTGAAGGGCAATAAAGCGGTTGCATTGTGCGCTTTTGATAAACAAAATTATTTTCAGATTAAAGGGAAAGCGCTATACACAAATAAAGGCAAATGGTTCAAACTTGTTAAAAAATATTGTGAAGATACTCGTTACAAGCCCAAAGGCGCTGTCCTAGTTACGATTAAAGAGGTTTATAATCTAGATAATGGTAAAAGAATTAATATAAAATTAATATAAATTAAGATAAAATGCCAGAAGAAAAAGAAAGCAAAAAGTTTCTTGTTAAAATCCATAAAGCTTATAGAGAAATTGTCGCGGTGAGCGACATGGGCTTGTTAGGCAGGCGCTTCGAGCAAGATAACTTACAACTCGAAGTTAACGAGCATTTCTATGGTGGCAAGGACAGTAAAGTAGTGGATGAGAAGAAATTATTAAAAATTTTGCAAGAAGCAGAGGAAAATGATGCCTGTTTTAATTTCGTAGGCAAAGAGTCTGTAGCAACAGCCATAAAGCAAGGATTAATTAACAAAAATTCTGTAATAAAAATCCAGGGCATCCCTCATGCGCTTGTGCTCATATAACATTTGGCAATATTTATAAATCGGGTTATTCTTATTCAAAAATGTTCAAAAACAAAGCAAGGCCAAACAGCCCGAAGCCAAGCTTCGGTGGTAGCTCTAAGAATGGAGAACAGCAAGAAGTTACCAGAGTTCCACTACCGAGGGGCAATCAAGTTCTAGGCATCCTTGAACAAAGGCTCGGGGCCAATCATATGTTAATCAAGTGTCTTGATGGCAAGGCGCGCAATTGCAGGGTTCCTGGAAGGTTA
Organism: Candidatus Pacearchaeota archaeon; assembly: GCA_049699715.1. Taxonomy (GTDB): domain Archaea; phylum Nanobdellota; class Nanobdellia; order Pacearchaeales; family UBA284; genus JAVZYK01. The sequence goes on from JBNAVB010000009.1 coordinate 15,667, forward strand.
AGAAGAAAGTTATGGCTGCGCGAAGGGGATATTGTCCTTGTAGAACCTTGGGAAATCGGCGGTGAAGAGAAAGGTGATATTTTAATTAAATATCATCCCGCTCAGGTCGAGTGGCTCAAGAAAAAGGGCTTCTTGAAAACAGCTGAGTTGGAATTCTAAGTATTGCAAAGTTTCAAAGAAATTTAAAAAATGAAAGGTTATTTGACTTATTGCTACTGCAAGCAAGACTCGGAAAAGTTCGAGAAGCTTGACGAAAAAGTCGATCCCAATTTCAAGGAAGGTTCTTATAAGGTATGCCACCGCGAAATCAGAAACAGGATTCAAGTCGGCGATTTCCTTTTTTTAAGGACTAACTGGCGAAACGAACCCTATATCATAGGCTATTATGAAATAAGCGAGAAGCGAGACAGCGAGACAGGCAAGATTCTCATAGCAAAAAACCGCCTTTGCATTGATTTCAATCTTGAAATAGACAGAGAATTGCTGAATATCTTAAGGCCCGAGTTAAACATAGATTTAAAATCCGAAACTGTTTCATGGGTGAAATATGTCAACAATTCTTTGGGATGTAGAGGCTATCTTTTCTTGAATGAAGAAAAAACTAAAACTCTTGTTAAGATGATTCATTCCAATTCATGGGGCTAATCAGAAGAAGTTAAAATGCAAAAGAAAAATCTGAAGAAGATAATATATGATACTTTTACTGAATACAGAGAACTTCCAAAAATAGAAATCGTGAAGAAAGCAGCGCAAATCGCAGGAGTGACTGTCTCAAAAATATGGCATGAATTAGAGAAAAAAAGAATAGCCAGCAAAGATATTGAATATATTATAGATGCTCTCAGAATAAAAACAAGAAAACCTGCTAAAATTGCAGAGGGCTCTCCCGAAAATAAAGAAGACCTCTCGGAAACAGCAAAAAATCTCGAGGCTATCACAGACACGATTCCACAAAGCCTTGCTAATCCTGCCGATTCTGTGGGGATAACTTCCACTGAAGTAAAAAACGTTATCGCTAAACCAAAAAAACCTTCGAGAGAAAAGTTAGAGGAATTATATCTAAAAGAGGGATGGGACACAGATAGGATAGCTAGAAAATACCAACGCACACGAGGGACTATATATGTGTGGCTTAGAGAATTTAATATCCCAAAGAAGATAATTTCTACGAAGAGGCCGAGAAATTTAGGTAAACCGAAAAAAGACGAGCTGTATAAAGAATACGTTGAAGAGAAGAAAAGCATTGATGAAATGGCTAAATTGCATTCTGCTGGCAGAACTAGTGTAAGAAGATGGCTGAAACAATATGGGATCCCTTTAAGAACATTAAGCGAAGAGCTTCTCAAGAACAAGAGACAGCCTTCAAAAGATGAGTTAGAAGAACTCTACATAAATAAACAGATGAGCATTAAAAAGATAGCCCATATGTATAACATGAGCAAAAGAGTAATAAAAAGGTTCCTTATTAATTTTAACATCCCAATAAGGAGCTATGAAGATTCTCTGTCTCTTGCTGCTCTAAAGGGCAAGAAAGCCCCGACAGAAGAAGAGTTATACAATCTGTACATCAAAAAAGGAAAAAGCATAGACGAGATAGCAAAAACCTATGGACTTAGCCATCCGCCCATAATTCGTTTGTTCAAAAAATATGGCATTAAGACAAGAACATTAAAGCAAGCTTTAAGGCTCAGAATAAAAAAGAAAATTCAGGAAGACATGGAGAAATTTGAAATTGAGAAATATAAGGGATTAAGGGGGCTAGTCGGATTGTTTGGATTGGCTATGGAAGACGAAGAAGCGCGAAGAACACTACAAGAAATAACATCCGGATACTTGTATAAATTGCGCAATTTGTGCGAAACTCTTGGAAGTGAAAACATAGAGGGGGAAATTCTTTTAATAGCAAAACACGACAAAAACAAGCTTGAACCATTGCTTATCAAGTGTTTATATAAGGCTTCTGTTCGATATGGAATTAATGTTATAGACATTAACGAAGATAGCAGTGAATTTGAAGTTCTACAGAGATTTTTCTTCGATGAAATAAGAAAAGAGTATATAAAGTATGCATCCGAGATGATAAATAATAATAACAGCAATAATACAAATAAGATAAATAATGTTCTAAAATAAGTTCTAAAATAAGATAGATATAAGATGGATAACACTCCAGATAATAAAACAATCAATAAGAATCTAAATTCTAATAGTTGACGAATGCTGATGATTAGATATAGTTAAATTTTTAACTTGCTTTTTCTTTTTCTTATCATGAGAAAACTGTTTTTAGAGGCACGAGAGCTAGGCAGAGTTCTGAAAAACATGCACAATATTAAAAAACTTGGGAAAAAGTTCAAGGCCAAGATAGAAATCTCAAAACAAGGGGAGGTTAATATAAGCTCAAAAGAGAAATTGCAAGAATACCTCATAGAGAAAATGCTTGAGGCCGTTTCATTAGGATTTTCTTTCAATGTAGCTATGCAGATAGAAAAAACAGATTATGAATTCAAGAAGATTAATATTAAGGATTATGTTAAAGCTCAGAACCAAGAGCGAGCCAAGGCAAGGCTCATCGGCCCTCAAGGGAAAACAAAAACAACAATCGAAGAGCTGAGCGACTGTAATGTTGTCTTAAGCAACCATACTGTCGCAATAATCGGCCTCAGCAACAATGTCGAGACAGCTTTGCGAGCTATCGAATCGCTTCTGAGAGGCTCAAGACAAGCAAACATATTCAGTTATCTCGAAAGGAATCGTGCTCGTTTAAAAGCACTCGAAGAAGAAGAGGTTGAAAAATTCATCGAAGAAGAGGGCGTTAAAAAGCAAAGCAATCATAAGAAATAAATTTATAAAACTCTTTTTCTTTTCTCTTGCATGCCCTGGTAGCTCAGTGGTAGAGCACACGGCTGTTAAGAATCTTTTAAAAAAAGATTTTATCAAAACATAGAAACCGTGGGGTCGCAAGTTCGAGTCTTGCCCGGGGCGTTTCTCCTTTTCTTGCCTTTTTATTTTCTTTTAACCCCACAAATCCTCAACTCTTATGATATGCCAGCCGAACTGGGTTTTCACAGGGCCAATAATCTGCCCTTTCTTGGCTGAAAAAACAGCTTTTTCAAACTCTCTCACCATCTTCCCTCTTCCGAACTCGCCGAGCGATCCTCCCCGCTTTCTCGACGGGCATTGTGAGAATTCCTGAGCAAGCTTCTCGAAGCTTTCGCCAAGGTTCAGTTTTCTTAAAATCTCGCGAGCTTGTTCCTCCGTCTTTACAAGGATGTGGCTTGCTTTAACTTTGTTTGCCATTTTTATTGCAGTTTGTTATAATTTTACATCGATATAACTTTAAAAAACTTTATAAATTATCATCTCTTTACAGAGCTACGGGCCCGTAGCTCAGCCTGGTTTAGAGCACTGCTCTGATATTGGTTACAGCCTTTAGTGGAGGTGATGCCTCTGGAGTGCCTTGCACTTCACTGTAACTATAGTAAGGCAAATCTTCGGATTTGATCAGAAAGGCAGGGGTCCTGTGTTCAAATCACAGCGGGCCCATTTTCAAAAAATCAAAAAAGAGGAAAGTAAGAGATAATAAACCGAAAATGGATGAAGTGTTGCGAAGATTTGTAATTTTTATTTCAATAATTTTGATTCTTTTAATTGTGCTTATAGGATTCACTTTGCTCATGACAGGGACATTGCAATTTCCTATGGCAAAAAATAAATTGCCTACCCTTTTAACATCGCCGAGCATAACAGGTAAAGATGTTCTAGGCCATGTTTCTATAAACATCTTGCCTCGCTGCACTTTTGATATGAGCAATGGATGGAATTTTTTCTCACTTTGTTCCGATCCAGACAACAAAACAATAGATGCTATCGTTGGCAACACAACATATCGCTATGTTCTGAGATGGAACACATCGCGCATGGAATGGGACATTTACTCGCCGAGAGCCCCATCAAACCCTTTTGACAGTTTCACTGTAAATGAATCTTACTTCACTCTGTTTTATTCGACAGAACAGATGGCTATTGCAGGCACCCCAAATCCGAGCATGAACATCACAATGATTCAAGGATGGGATGCACCATCATGGCCTTACGAATTCGACACCAATGTAACAAAATATCTCAATGAAACAATTCACAGATATATGATGAAATGGGACAATTCAAGCCAAGAATTTTTAATCTATTCTCCTCGCTCAGTAGAAAATCCTTTCACAAAAATATTTAAGGGAGAAGGACAAATGATATATGCATATAACAATCATACTCTAGAGTATAACAAAACATATCTAATTGATCCATAAAAATCTTTTATAAAAAGATCTTATCAAAAAACAAGCTAAAAATAAAATACCCCGCGCTAAAGCCCGAGATCATGAATAAAAATGTTACAAAGAATTCCAAGGTTGAGAAGAATAGAGGGCAACGTCAGCCCTCGTTCATATTAAAATGTCAGAGAAATTAAATTTATTGAAGGAAGAAGGAATGCAATTCCTCTGTAGACTGAAGTCTACAGTATCCTTGCATTAGAAATGATAACAAAAAAAGGGGTAAGGAAAGTAATTTGGTTCGGAATTTTGATATTAGCTTTTGTTTTTTTTATTATTTCTGTTAAAGCAGACATTTTCATGGGGACTTGCGAGGGCTATATAGTCAATGAAAGTAATCTCAGCCAAACTATTTCTGGCGCTAATGTTACTGTAACTGTCCAAGGTTGTACTACTCCTCCTGAAAACTGTCAGAGAAGTGTTCTAAGCCAGAGTAATGGCTATTATGTCATAGCAAATTTGAACTTGCCACCTTATGGCAATGTTTCTGGAACCGCAATAAAAGGCAGTGCTTATGGAACTAATACATCTCAAGCCGACGATTATCAGGCCGCTTTCATGAATATTTCCCTTTGTGATGCTCCTAGTTCGCCCTCATTAACGCCAGTAAATGACTCACATTATCCTAATATCACATTCTGGTTCAACTGGAGCTCTAGTAATGGAGGAACCTTCGACCAATGGTACTGGCTCGGTTCATGGCAAACTGCAAGTTCGCCACAAACAAAAACTAATCTGGCTTTCGCGAACTACACCTGGGGCGCTCGAACTTGTCTAGATTCGCAACCATCTTGCTGTTCAGCGTCAGTCTATGATAATTTTTCTGTTTATAACTCAAGGCCTTGCATTCCAATCCTGCAGGACCAGCCAAATACCAATGAAAATACTGTTATATTAAACTGGTCCAGCAACACGACAGCGCCTTGTCCTGACGCAGACAACGACACAAAGTATTATGACTTCAGATTTGACAGCGGCACTATTTATAGTAATGTAACCCCACCACAAGCAGTCAGCAATCTAAGTCTGGGGCCGCATCAGTGGGAAGTACGAGAATGTGACCCTTGGGAATGTTCTGGATGGGCTTCTGACAGCTTTAGTGTGACTAACGAGCCTTGCCCTCCTCCAACATTGAACATACAAAACAACACTTGTGAGAATCAAGTGATATTGAGCTGGGACTCTGCTGACAATGATTCAGAAGGCGATTCTTGTCATGATGATTTTAAGATAGGCAACATAACACAAAGCCCCGCAAGCTCACCACAAGTCGTTACTTTAACCGAAGTTGCACTATACCCTTGGGGCGTAAGAAGTTGTGACGATAAAGGAGCATGTTCGGTATGGGTGGAGAGTAGTTTTATTTATTGCAATTGTGGCGTTGTTCAAGAGATAGAAGAAGGGGGAAAAAAGCGTATTTATCGCGGTGGCGCATGTATCTTGCCTGCAGGCTACGAGCTCGTGGTATCAAAGCCCGGGGAGATATATCCAGGAGAAAATTTCAAATTAAATGTCAATCTAAAATATTTCCAGGCTATAAGCAACTTGAAAGTTGAAACCGATACTCCAAATGGCATCACAATTGAGCCTTTCACCTATGATTACATAAATCCAAACCAAGAACTCAGCTTCGAGCTGAAAGGGAAAACCTCAAGAGAGCTGGAAGAAGGCAACTACACCATATTCATCAAAGGCTACGGCAACAATGGAACTCTTCTTGTGAATAAGCATATTGACTTACAGATTATATTGCCTCCAACGACACTCGTGAGATTATTTAGGTTAGAGTGGCCATTTTCATGCTGTTCCTTGCTATTCTATATCCTCTTGCTTATATTCTTGACAGTTCTGGCATGGCTTGTAAGAAAAACTTATCTGATAAATCAAGAGAGGAAAGCGGGCGAAAGGAAGCACATAAGCAAAATCAAGGAAGAGGTAAAGAAAGTTTAGTTAAATCTATTTAAATTTGATTAGTTTTAAGATGGCTAAAGTGAAGAGGAGAAAGAAGAAAATAAAAAAAGAACCAGAAAAAGAAAAAAGGAAAGAAAGCAAGAACTATGGGGACTACATAGTGATTGTTATTATTGCCCTCATTGTCCTAACAATAATCTTTCTTGCGATAACTTATTCAAAAATTTCAAGGTTAGAAGGGCTGAAAGAAAAGGTCACGGGCGAAACCAAGCCGATAGATTTCACTGTCAAGCAACCATTGTTCAACTCGACTCAAGCCACAGCATTCCTGCCTGCCGTAGATAATGAAGGTAATGGGGTCATTACATTACTCGCTGTGGAAGCAGTTAAGGGCTCAGGAAGAACTTTAGTTGATATCGATAACTTGTTGTTTTGGGGGGATACCCAACACAGCATTAGAATTGCAAAAAATGTTGCTGAGAACATCACAGGAGTTGACATAAGCAATTATGACATTGTTTACAACATATACGCCAATGCCTCAATAATCGGAGGCGAGAGCGCAGGAGCTGCGATAACTCTTGCGACAATAGCAGTTTTACAGAATAAAAGTCTCAGAGATGATGTTATAATAACAGGCACGATTAACCATGATGGCTCGATTGGCCCGGTCCAGGCGATATTGCCGAAGGCAAAAGCCGCTAAGGCCAACAACGCCACGATATTCCTCGTGCCAGTACTGCAAAGCCGTGAAGTCACTTACGAAACAAGAAAGCATTGTGAGAAGTTTGGTGTGACAGAATATTGTACAGAAGAGCAAGTTCCTGTAAGAGTCAATGTCAGCGAAGAAGCCGGCATCCAAGTTATAGAAGTCAGCACAATTTCAGAAGCAATGCAATACTTTTTTAAGGAATAAATATAATTTATAGTCATGATTCACAGAACTCAGTTCGCTTCTTATTGTTTGAACAACACAAAGAACATTGCGGAAGGTTGTAAGTATTGTATTAAAGGCAAGAAACTTGTTTTATTCATTTCAGGAGTCTGCTCAAGGGCCTGCTTTTATTGCTCGCTCAGTTCAAAAAGAAAGAATAAGGACATTGTATGGGCGAATGAGCGCGAGTGCCATAGCATCAAAGATGTTATAGAAGAAGTGAGGGCAAGCAAAGCGATGGGCGCAGGCATCACTGGCGGCGATCCTCTTTGCAGATTAGAAAGAACAATAAGATATGCAAAAGCTCTGAAACAAAACTTTGGCAACTCGTTTCACATTCACATTTACTTACCAACAAAATTAGTGACAAGAGCAAAACTCAAGAAACTTTCTCGCTACATTGATGAAATTCGTTTTCATCCGAATTTTCTCACAAGCGACATCAATGTTATCAAGGAAGAGATAGAAAAAATAAGGCTTGCTTCAAAGCTTTGGCCAATTGAGAACATAGGAATTGAATTGCCCTTGCTACCTAACAAGTTTATAGAAACTTTGAGAATAATTCGCGCTGTATCGCATTTCATAGGCTTCGTAAATCTGAACGAGCTCGAGATAAGCGACACGAACTTCGATTATATCACAAAACATTATAAATTGAACCAAGATACCTACACTATCAAAGGTTCGAGAGAAGCCGGCTTGAAAATCATGCAAGAGCTGAAAAAATCAAAATTAAAAATTCATTTATGCACTGCCAAAACAAAAAATCTCTATCAATATAAAAACAGACTCAAATTGCATAAGATTTTGCCTTACGGCTTCAAGACAAGTCAAGGCTCTGTGTGTTATTTCACAATTTACAACAAAAATCCATCTAAATTTGCCAAGAAACTGAAGAAATTCAAACAAATTTATATAGACAAAAAGAATAAAAGAATTATCTTGAGTGAAAAAGTTGCGCAAGAGCTCACAGGAAAATATAAAATCGCCCGTATTGAAGAACTTCCGACTTGGGATAACACATTACTCTCGCTCGAGTATATCTAATATCCAAGAGTAAAATGACAAAATCATTTGATGTTATAGGAAATATCGCGATATTGCAGGCAAAGGACAAGAAGCAAGAGCAAAAGTTGAAAAAGTTTGCCTCTCAGCTTTTGAAGAAGCAGAAAAACATTAAAGGTATCTTCTCGAGGCAAAAAATTCACGGAAGACTGCGGGTTCCAAAGCTAAAATGGCTTGCAGGATCGAAAGAGACAGAAACAATACATAAAGAATCGGGATGCTCGTTCAAACTTGACATCAGAACATGTTATTTCTCGCCCAGGCTCGGGACAGACCGCCTTGAGATAGCAAAAAAAGTCAAAGAAGGTGAAAAAGTTTTGGTAATGTTCTCAGGAATTGCGCCTTATCCCATTGTCATCGCCAAACATAGCAGTGCGAAAGAAATTTATGCTATAGAGCTTGGCAAGGAAGCCTCAAGATATGCCCAAGAGAACTTGAAATTCAATAAAATAAAAAATATTAGGATAATTCAAGGCGATGTCAAGAGAATAATACCAAAATTAAAGGTAAAATTTGATAGAATTGTTATGACTAGGCCTCAGCTCAGAGAAGATTTCTTGAAACATGCTTTCTTTGCTTCGAAAAAAGGCACGATAGTACACTTCTATGATTTTGTTCAAAACTTGAATGAATCAGTAATAAAAATAAATAAAGCAGCAAAAAAAGCTGCGAAGGCTGTTGAGATATTAGGCTTCAAAAAAGTCCGCGAGATAGCACCTTATAGATATCACATAAGGATAGATTTTAAAATACCTTAATACTTTAAATCTTAACACTCTTAACTAAAGGAGAAAAGATGTGCTTCAAGAAGGTTTGGACTTTTTTATGGCATAGTAACTCTATTCTGAGTTGGATAGTCGACATTATCCTCATCTTTTTGCTTGTAAAATTTGTTATTTTTCCTCTCGGAGGGCTAGTTCTCGCGACTCCGTTGCCCTTCGTTATAATAGAATCAACGAGCATGGAGCACGAAGGCACCCTAGATAACTGGTTCTCGTTGCATGGTCAATGGTATATTGAGCATAACATCACAAAACAAGAGATTAAAGATTACTGGCCGTGGAAATCCGGGCTTTTCAAAGGCGACATCATTATAGTGCAGGGCCTTAAGAAATATGATTATAAGAAAGGGGATGTGATTATTTTCAGAGTGGCCGCTCAAAAAACTCCAATTATTCATAGAATCATCGATATAAATATGAATGAGAACAATGAAACAATATTCTCCACAAAAGGGGATCATAACGACGGACAATTGCCTTACGAGTCAGAAGTCAGAAAAGAACAGATTCTTGGCAAGGCCATCTCACAGATTCCAAAAGTCGGTTGGATAAAACTCTTCTTTGTCGAGCTTTTCAAGTAAGCTTTGGTTTCTCGCTCCACTTTTTTTTGCCCCAACTCCAGAGTTTCAACTATTAAAACACAAGGTTTTTAAACGGTAAAGTTATAAAACAACAAATAAACTTAACAAAAAAGTTGAAAATGCAATTTTGTCCGAAATGTGGCACAATTCTCGTGCAAAAGAAAAGCAGATTTTGTTGCCCTAAATGCAATTATTGTGCAAAAGAGAAAGTCAAGATTACCTCGAGTGAGAAACTTCAGAAAGGCGCTAAGATTGATGTACTTCACGAGAAAGAATCAAATGTGTGGCCCACAACAACTGAAACCTGTCCTAAATGTGGTAACAGCACAGCTTACACCTTTAGTGCGCAGATGCGTGCAGGTGATGAAGCCGAGACAAGATTTTTCAAATGCACAAAATGCAAGTATTCCTGGCGAGACTATAGCTGATTAGTGTTCTTTTTTTCTTCTTTTTCTTTTCTTGTTCGTTTTTCTTGCTTTATTTTTCTTCTTTTTCTTTTTTTCTAAAACTTTATAAATTATCATCTCTTTACAGAGCTACGGGCCCGTAGCTCAGCTGGTTAGAGCACCGCACTCTTAATGCGGGTGTCGTGGGTTCGAATCCCATCGGGCTCATCCCCCCAATTTGCACAAATGAATCAAAACCCTAGATATTTTGAGATTCTAAATGAAATCCAGAAAGCCCTCGAGAGAAATTCTGTTGTGATAGTCGAAGGCGCTAAAGACAAGCAAGCCCTAGAGGAATTGGGTTTCCAGAACATAACTGTGTTGCATGGCCGCGCTTTTTACAAAAAAATTGAAGAAATTACTGCCATGGCTAAAAAATTTGGGAAAGAAGTGATTATTTTGACAGACCTTGACAGAAAAGGCAGACAGTTCTATATAGCGATAAAGAAAGAATTGGCACGAGAGGGCATAAAGGTTAATGACAAACTCAGATCATTGCTCTTGGAGGAAAAGATAAGCCATATTGAGGGTTTAACTACTTTTATCGAGAATCTGCAGTCTTGATTATGCATTCCTAATTAACTTATTTATTATAATCTTTGTGGTTTTTGTAAATGTCGCTGTTAGCAAGATGGTTCAGACAGCTATTACAAAGAAAAACAAAGAAAACCATTTCTAACTCTGGAAAGAGTGTAGAACCTCTAATTCCCCTCAAATTGCCTCCAAATGCCCCCAAGGACCATGCAGGCCATGTGGACTAACCTTTATTGTTTCCCATTTCCTATTTTATTTTCTATTTTTATTCGCCTTCTTCATGTTTCTTGCAGGTCGCACAAAGATATCTGCCATCGACTTTATATAACAAATCATAAACTCCACACTCTTGACATGGCCCCTCTTTAACCCAACGATACTCATCAACTGCGCGGATTCTCTCGAGTTTCTCTTCCTCTTCCGCAATCTTGATGTTCTGAACAGCGATATCAAAGAGATCCGGTTGTATCTTGACAATGTCATTGAAAGTCAGAAGTCCTATGACATTCCCATCGACTATAACAGGTAGCCATCTCACTTTGCTTTTTTTCATTGCGACGAAGGCATCAAACAGATCTTTGCTTGGCGCGATTGAGACAACCTTGCTAGTCATTATCTTTTCTGCAGTTACTTTCTTTAGGTTCAAGCCCTTCGCAACCGCTTTCATAACATCCCCTTCAGTCAAAATCCCCTTCAATTTCTGATTACGCTTTACAATTAGCGAACCAACGCCTTTCTTTGACATTAACTTAGCGCAATATACTATAGTCACATCTGGAGTTACAGAAACAAACTTTTTTGTCATAACGTCGCCTACTTTTATTCCGGTTTTCATAGAAGCTTATAGAACAATTATTTTAAATACTTTATGTCTTACTCTCCTGTATGAAAAGTATAAAAACCGCGGTTTTATTTTCTGGCGGAAAAGATTCCTGCCTTGCGCTCTATCATGCACTCAAGAACAGCGAAGTCAGATGTCTTATCACAATAGTTTCAGAGAATAAAGAGAGCTACATGTTCCACACACCCAATATAATCCTTGCAAAAGAACAGGCAGAAGCGATAGGATTGCCTATCATTATAAGAAAAACCCCTGGCGAGAAAGAGCATGAACTTAAAGACTTAAAGAGAGCTATAGAAGAAGCAAAAGCCCATTACAAAATTGAAGCAGTAATAACAGGAGCAATAGCCTCTTTCTACCAAAAATCAAGAATCGAACAAATTTGTAAAGAGCTTAACTTAAAATGTATAAACCCCTTATGGCAAAAAGACCAGCTTGAAATTCTTAAAGAGATAACTACCTTGGGTTTTGAGGTTATCGTGACAGGAACATTCGCCTTTGGCATGGATAGTTTTGTTGGTCGCAAGATTGATTCAAAATTTATTGAAGACATAAAAAAGGTGTACGAAAAATATAGGATTAATCCTGCAGGCGAGGGTGGCGAGTTTGAAACCTTTACTCTCAACACCCCCCTTTTCAAGAAAGCCTTGAAAATAAAAAAAAGCCATATCGAGACAGATAAGGAAAATTGTAAAGTTCTTATGATTGATCAGGTAAGGTTTATAGAAAAATAAAAATAGCAATAAATGACAGGCGCTGTAGAAAGTTTCTTATAGAAAAAAGCACTCCTGTCCTTTAAATCCAAA
>JBNAVB010000010.1:0-24999 GCA_049699715.1 Candidatus Pacearchaeota archaeon
GTCGCATTCCTCCTATGCTTGAAAGCATAGGTATCCTGCGACTTATGTAATGACAAAAAAATTAGAAAGAGTAAGTTTCAGAAGGAGAAGAGAGCGTAAGACAGATTATCACTCAAGAATCTCGCTTTTGAAGAGCAGGCTACCACGGATAATAATCAGGAAAACCAACAAATATATTATAATGCAGCTTGTTGAAAGCAAGGAAGCACAAGATTCAACTATAGGTTATGCAAATTCATCGGAATTAAAAAAATTAGGTTGGAGCTACAGTTTTAAAAACTTGCCCGCGGCATATTTGACAGGCTTCTTGATTGCAAAAAAATCCGAAGAAAAAGCCAAAGAGGCGGTTCTGGATATAGGTTTACAGCGTTCCACTAAGGGCTCAAGAATTTATGCTGCAATAAAGGGCGCAATTGACGGTGGCTTAAAAATTAAATGCTCAGAGGAAATGTTGCCTAGTGATGAGAGAATAAAGGGGCAACATCTTAAAACTGAAACTGCCAAAAACATTGACAAGAAAATAGGAGAAATCAAAGAAAAAATAAAGAAAATGTAAAGGAAAAAGAAAAATGGTAAAAAAGGAAAAAGAACGAGAATTTGAAAAGAAAGAAAAAATCAGGGAAGTGGAGGAAGAGAAAGTAAAGAAGAAATTAGAGCCTGTAGTTGAGAAAGAGTTGGAATTCGAAGAAAAGGAAGAAACAAAAGGGGTAAGAAGAGAAAGTAGAGAAGAAAGAGAAAAAGCTGAAAGAATCTCTTCATGGATTCCAAAAACCACTTTAGGGAAGGAAGTTAAGGAAGAAAAAATCAAAAATGTCGATGAAATTTTTGAAAAAAATCTAAGAATTTTAGAGCCGGAGATTGCAGATAAACTGCTTCCAAACTTAGAATCAGATTTGATTAATATAGGACAAGCCAAGGGCAAGTTCGGCGGTGGCAAAAGAAGACCATGGAGACAAACACAGAAAAAAACCGCAGAAGGAAACGTTCCTACATTCGCTTGCATGGCTGTAGTTGGAGACAAGAATGGACATATCGGATGGGGATATGGCAAAGCTAAAGAAACTGTGCCAGCAAAACAAAAAGCAATAAGAAACGCCAAATTAAATCTGCTTAAGATTAAAAGAGGCTGCGGAAGCTTTGACTGCATGTGTAACGAACCCCACAGCATTCCTATGAAGGCCGTCGGCAAAGTAGGGAGTGTTGTTGTCAAACTCATGCCTGCACCAAAAGGTACAGGATTAGTGATAGATTATGAATGCAAAAAAATGCTCAGGCTTGCTGGAATAAAAGATATCTATAGCAAAGCTTTTGGGCAAACAAGAACAAAAATAAATATGGTTAAGGCTACTGCAGAAGCCTTGAAAAAGTTGGATGAATTTGTCTAACTGTAGGAATACTAAAAGTATTAAACAAAACAAGAATGAAAAAAATAATTATTTTAAGAATAGCGGGCAAAATAGACTTGCATCCAGATATCAAGAGAACTTTCTATGAATTGAAACTCGACAAGAAATTTGCTTGCAGGGTTCTTGAGGATAAGCCGGAGATTATGGGTATGATTAAAAAAATCCAAAACCATGTCGCTTATGGGGAGGCTGCTGAAGAAACTTTAAAGCAGTTGTTGGAAAAGCGGGCGCACAAGGACAAGAAGGATTTCAAACAGACTTTTCACTTGCATCCTCCTAGGGGGGGTTTCAAAAAAAGCACGAAACTAATGTGGCCTAGGGGGATTTTAGGTAAAAATGAAAAAATAAATGAACTTGTGCTAAAGATGCTATAAAAATGAATCACCCTGCGCTAAAGCGCGAGATCATGAATAAAAATGTTACAAAGAATTCCAAGGTTGAGAAGAATAGAGGGCAACATCAGCCCTCTTTCTTTTAACGAGATTCAGAAATTAATTCAGAAATTAAATTTAGTGGAAGAAGGCAATTCCTCTCTCGCTAAAACCGAGGTATCCTTGCCTTTTATGTAATGAAAAGAAAAAGAACAAGACGTTCGAGGATTAGAGGGAGACGAAGCTGTGGAATGGGGGTTAGGAACAATTTGAGGGGGAAAGGTTCTTACGGCGGCAAGGGAATGGCTGGAACAGGAAAGCGGGCAGGACAAAAAAAGACGTGGGTTTTGAAATGCGCGCCTGGATATTTTGGCAAAAGAGGTTTCACTAGCCTTAAACAAAAAGCGGCACAAGCAAAGATATCGGAAATAAACCTAGATGATTTGCAGTATAAGCTTCAAGAGTTCATCAAGCAAGGCAAGGCCAAAAAAGCCGTAGACGGGACGGAAATAATACTAGAAAATTACAAGATTTTATCAAGAGGCGAAGTAAAGGAGAAACTATTTGTAAAGGCTTCTGCATTTTCAGAAAAAGCAAAAGAAAAAATAACAAAAGCAGGTGGAAGTGTTACGATAATATAATTAATATAATTTAATCAAAAATGTCTTTCAAAGAGCTCGTAATTAATCTGCCAGAAGTAAAGGCTCCTGTTGAGAAAAAGCTCAACTTCAACACGAAATTGAAATGGACATTGATTATTCTAGTGTTTTTCTTTGTGCTTTCTAATATTCCATTATATGGACTGACAGAAAATGCTTTGAGTAAGTTTGAGTATCTTGCAATTATCTTCGGGGCAAGTTTCGGAAGCTTGATGTCATTAGGTATAGGGCCTATCGTTACTGCTTCGATAGTGCTGCAGCTACTTGTAGGTTCAAAATTAATCTCTTTGGATTTAACAACACCAGAAGGCAAAAGATTTTTCCAAGGATTGCAAAAGGTATTAGCTATATTCTTCGCTATTTTTGAGGCAGCCATCTATGTGCTCATGGGAGGATTACAGGCTCGGCCGGGCTTTGAGCTGCTCTTGATTTTCCAGCTCTGTCTAGGTGGTATTTTAGTGATTTTTATGGATGAGGTTATCAGCAAGTGGGGTTTTGGCAATGGAGTTGGATTGTTTATTGTAGGGGGAGTTGCATGGCAATTATGTATTAGAGCATTTAATTTCATAGGGCCTGAGAAGACTTTACAGCCAATAGGTAAGATTCCTGTTTTTATTGTATCGCTGATCAATGCTGACACGACTGGTGCGCTCACAGCCTTCGCTGCCGTTGCTGCTACTGTTGTTATCTTCATTGTTGTGGTATACACTCAATCAATAAAAGTGGAAGTTCCGCTTTCTTTTGGCAGAATTCGTGGATTCGGGATAAGGTGGCCTCTTTCGTTTTTCTACACGAGCAACATTCCAGTTATTTTAACTGCTGCGCTTCATGCTAATATAAATCTCGTTGCGATGCTCGCTGAGAGGGTTGCGAAACATCCAACGTTTTTAGGAAGTTTCAGCCCAGAAGGCACGCCGGTAAGCGGCATGGCATTCTGGATTTCTGCGCCGCCTGCTGGTTTAGTGGAACATATTGTCAAAGGCTCATTTGTGCCTGTGATGTTGTGGCAGTCTCTGATATATATTATATTTATGATTGCCGGATCGATAATGTTTGCTGTATTTTGGATGAAAACTTCTGGGCAGGATCCCCAGAGCCAGGCCCAACAACTGGCTTCGAGTGGATTACAAATCCCTGGCTTCAGACAAGACCCAAGAGTAATAGAATCAATATTGTCGAGATATATAATGCCATTGACCGTCATGGGTGGCGCTGCTGTTGGTTTGCTGGCTGCTCTTGCAGATGTATCTGGCGCGTTAGTTAGGGGAACAGGAATTTTATTGAGTGTCATGATAATATACAGACTTTATGAGGAAATCGCGCAGCAGCATGCCCTAGACATGAATCCTCTTGCAAGGAAATTTATCGCTAAATAAATAAATCTTTAAAAAAATTTAATCAAAGAAATAATAAAAAGGAGAAAGAAAAAATGTTTTTAGTGGATTTTGTGACGTGGAGTCCTCTAGCAAGCATGATTATATTCTCACTTGTGATAACTGCCCTGTTGACTTTTCTCTATAAAGTTTTGATTAACCAACAAAAATACAAAGAGCTCAGAGAAAAACAGAAAGAGCTGCAGAAAAGAGTTAGAGAGGAAAAGGATCCTGAAAAGTTAGCGGCCATACAGCAAGAGATAATGAAGGTGAGCATGGAAAACATGAAAATGACAATGAAACCCATGCTAATCACTTTTGTCCCTTTACTTTTGGTGTTCTCTGGACTGAAGTGGCTTTACATGGATGCCGCGAAAGTAGGGAACATAATTTCATGGGGCGCTAGCTTACCTATAATCGGCAATGGGGCTGGATGGCTCTTGTGTTACATTATTTTCAGCTTTGTTTTCAGCCTTATATTCAGAAAGGTCTTTAGTTTGTAAATTCAGATTTTAGATTTAGACCACAAAAAATGGAAAATCAAGGATTGGATGAAAGGAGAGTACAGAAAGAAATCTTACATATAAACCTCTTGGATGGAAAATTACATGAGTTAGAGCAACAGATGGTACTTCTAGAGAAACAAATAAACGAGCTCCAGCTATGCCAGCTCGCTCTAGATGAGATTAAAAATGTAAAACCAGAAACCGAGATGCTCGCTGCAATAAGCCCGGGGGTTTTTGTCAAGACAAAACTTAAGAACAATGATGAATTTGTTGTGAATACAGGAGCAAAGATTTTCTGCAAGAAGAATTCTAAGGAAACAAAAGAGTTCATGCAGAAAAAGCTTGATGAGGCTGTGGAAATTTATAATAAACTTTGTTCAGAGATGAATTCTATTGTAGAAACGATGCAACTGTTGGAAAAAGAAATTCTCAAAAAAAGCAAAGGATGAGTTTAGTCAAATATAAATGGATAGTTATCTTTCAGCGCTTCTATGAAAGATTTCCTCATAAATAATCCGAGTTCTGAGATGATCCCTGTAACGAGTTGTGGATCTATCTTCTCGAAGGCGGGATTTAAAATTTTTACGCCCTTAGGAGGATTGGGCCATATTTCATTAGTATTCCTCATCTCAATCTTTTCTTCAATGCCATAGATTGCCTTCGAATCAAATTTCCAAGAATCTGTTGCAACATATAACGGAACGCTTCTCTGCTTGGCCATTATTGCAATCATCTCGCTGCCGATCTTATTGTATATCTTTGTTGAGGTTATCGCATCACAGCCAAAGAAAGCAATGTCGGTCTTTTTTAGAGCTATTCTTGCTGCTGAATCCACATACAAAGTTACTGGAATGTGGGCTTTTGCAAGTTGCGATGCTGTGAGGCGCCCTTGATATAAAGGCCTTGTCTCTGTGCAATGAACTTGAAATTTTTTGCCTTGTTTCTTGGCTTCCATCAGAATCGCCATTACAGTGTTTGAATGGCAATGAGTATATACCGTTGAGTTGTCCTCTATCAGTTCTGCACCAATCTTTACTATTTTTTTTCTTGCAGAATCAAAGTGCTCTAATGCTCTTGAAACTCCGGTCCTTATGTCATCAAAGGAGAAAACAAACTTGATTGTATTGCGCAAGCAAGGTTCTGTAGGCCTCAAACCTATCAATTGTTTGACGGCAGATTTATCGTGCCTTAACAACAAAGCCTGTGCCGCTGCCTTCGCCACATTTTCAGCGCCCTGAATTTCCAAGGTTTTAATAGCTTTACAAATCCTGTGGAATTTATCCATCTTAATATTACTCCTTTTTATTTGTACTATTCTATACATATTATAATAAATAAGATTATTAAAAACTTTTGTATGGCCTTGTAGTGCTTCTATTGAGGGTTTCGGAAAGCTTTTTAAAAGACAAAGCCCATATCGATATACTGGGTAATATAAAGTAAAGTAGACTGAAAAAAAGATCGGAAAAATGCTTGAAACACTTCTGAATCCAAGAAAGGCCGAAAGAAGACCTTGGGAGATGATACTTATAGGGATATTATACGCAACAATTTCTCTTTTTTTAGTTGACTTCTTATTTTTGAAAAATTTTGTATTTGAGAAATATGTTAGCATGCTAATAGTGTGCTTCACAGTAATATTCTCTATTCCATTTTTTTTCTATATGATTAAGAATGAGGAGGAGAAAGACACAAGGATAAAATCTGAGAAAAATTTACTGAAGGAACATGGAAGGGCCCTTGCAGCATTGTGTTTTCTGTTCATAGGCTACGTCATCGCTTTTTCTGTACTTTTTGTTGTGCTACCTAAGGATACTACCAATGCAAATTTTAAGGCACAGATAGAAACTTATTGCTCAATCAATGCAAGATATAACGTAGAGCAATGCATTGAAAATGCCGTGAGTGATAAATATCTTGGAAGGGTAGTCGCATTAAAGCAAACAGTGAATATAAAAGAAGGGATGAACCGTATTTCTACTATTCTGTCGAATAATTTTTATGTTTTATTATTCTCTTTGCTTTTTTCTTTCCTATTCGGCGCAGGGGCGATATTTATTCTTGTGTGGAATGCAAGTGTTATTGCATCTGCTGTAGGAATTTTTGCTAGGGGGGATTTAGCCAATCTTCCTTGGGGTTTGGGCAGATATATGCTCCACGGCCTGCCCGAAATCGCATCTTATTTTGTCGTTGCTTTGGCCGGCGGTATTATCGGTTCGGCCTTGATTAAGCATGAGTTCGGCCGCGAACGATTCTGGCATATTTTACAAGACTCTTTAGATTTGGTAATTCTTGCTTTGGTGGTTCTAATTGTCTCAACTTTCATAGAAGTTTTTATAACTCCCCTCTTATTTTGATTTATATCTTAATTATGCAATATCATTGAACAATAAAAATAAAAAATGCCGAGAAAGGACAACAAACAAAGTAGCGCGAAAGCAAAGTTTAGTCGAAATGTATTTACAAAACTACTGATGTTGATAGTGGCAGCGATAGCAAGTTATGCCTTCTATTTTATAGTGGCTAGGATATTGAGCGTTGAAGAATATGGTTTGCTCTATTCTTTGATTGCTTTAACTTATTTGTTTACTGTTCCCCATGAGACGATAAGGGCAGTTATAGCGCGCTATACTGTAGAATTGGTTGCAAAAAAGAAGGAGGGACAGATAAAGGGATTCTTTTTAGCTGCAGTCAAAAATATTTTTTGGTATTCTTTTATAGTCTTTATTATCTTTTTAATTTTTCTTCCTTTGCTGACGGGTTTGTTCCATGCAAGCATGCTGAATATGCTTATCATAGGCACCTCATTATTAGTGGCTTTCTTGCTGCCAATTATTTGGGGGATACTTCAAGGAACTCAGAGTTTTGGACATCTAGGAATAAATAATTCAATTGAGGGGATTGTCAAACTTATAATCGCTGTGGGATTGATTTTGTTGGGTTTGGGGGTAAATGGCGCATTAATTTCTGTTCCCCTTTCAATTACCATAGCATTTTTCGCTGGCTTATGGCCAATAAGAAAGATTTTAAGAAAAAAGACTGAAAAATTCAAAGGCGACAAAAAAATAATTAAGTATTCGATTGCGGCATTTATTATATTCCTACTGTTTGTCGCGCTTTACTCGGTGGATGTTATCTTGGCTAGATACTTCCTTTCGGCAAGACTTTCAGGGTTATATGGTAGTATTTCTATGATGAGCAAAACGGTGCTATTCGTTGCTATTACAATTACAAGAGTCATGTTCTCGGCGGTTGCTGAACAAAGCCAAAAAAAAATTAGGGAAAATAAAAAAGAAATGCGATATGAAAGGCAAATATTGTTCACTGCGGGAATATATGTCATGATTGTGATTTCAATATTTTTAGCAGCTGCTATATTTGTGCCGGAACTTTACATCACTATTTTCGTTGGAACTCAGTATCTTGATGCCGCGCCTTATCTAAAATATATGATAATAGCAATGGGCCTCTTGTCACTTTCAAGTTTGATTATATTCTATAACTTGTCAGTTGACTGGAACAAAAAGCTCATAGCAAGAACTCTTGGGGCATTTTTATTTTTACAGATAGCTTTGATTATACTTTTCCATAGAAATCTGCAACAATTTGCGAATATACTGATGATCACAAACACGTTGCTATTCATCGCTTTGCTGATAATCTTGTTTTTTATAAATCCGCCAGAAAGTATCATAGCGAAACAACAAAAAGATAAAGGTTAAAAAGCTATGATTTCTAATTTAAAACATGAGTGAAGAAAGGGTTAAGGAAATTTATGGAGACATAAAAGAGACCATAAAAGAAAATACAGAAGTTAAACCCGAAACTAAGTCACAAACCCAAGGGAACAGCCAAGAAAACAAACCAAGCAAAGCTAAATTTAACATCAACTGGAAATCTACAAAGTTATGGTTTAGTGTGGTGACTGCTGTGGTGTTAGTCGCTATTATAATATTTACAATATGGGCAAGAACACAAAATATACCTCAGCTCAAAGATGTAACCACGGGTAATTATACTTTGGGCCCGGATTTGGATCCTTTCTTGTACTTGAGACATGCTAAAGAAATTGTCAATGGAACTTTGCAAGAGCCCGATATCATGAGGGCCGCGCCTCACGGCTCTGCCAACTATGCTTATGTAAGCCTGATGCCATGGGCAATTGTTTATCTTTATAAATTTCTTAACCTCTTTTGGCGGCCCCCGACTGCGACTGTAGAATTCGCAGCAATAATCCTTCCTGTAATATTGTTCAGCTTAACGTTAATAGTATTCTTCTTTTTTGTGAAAAAAATTTTTTCAAGCCTAACAACAAAGACTAATTCGACAATAATCGCTTTAATTGCCACGGTTTTCTATGCAGTTATTCCTGAAATGTTGCATAGAACAACTGCGGGAATCCCAGAAATCGAGAGTTTGGGGATGCTATTTTTTTGGTTTGCATTCCTTTTCTTTGCATCAGCATGGCAGTCTGACAAAATCAAAAAAATAGTTTTGTTCGCAGTTTTGGCTGGCCTTTCCACGGGATTAATGATTTTCACCTGGGGAGGTTTCCGTTACATATTTATGACATTCTCATTGGCAACATTTCTAATATTTTTCTTTGAAAAGCAGAAAAGGAAAAATTTCTTGATATTTACTTCTTGGTTGATCCCATCATTAATATTTTCTTTTTTCAAAAATCTCACTCTCGAAAACTTCATTAAATCCAGCGCATTTATTCCTGCGGTTGTTGATGTATTCAGTTCAATAACTGACGCCGGCTTCGGATTGGTTGTTTTTGGTATTATGCTATTAGATTTCATCCTTTTTAATACAAAACTGAAAAATTATTTTGAAAAGATAAAAATCCCAAAAAGTTTAATCAGTGTTATTGGAGCTATTTTAATCGGGCTGATTGTGCTAATTATATTCAATCCAGCTGCGATTTTTGGGCTATTTTCAAAGATTGTCGAGGGATTTGTTTATCCTTTTGGTAGGGGGAGAATCGGATTAACCGTTGCAGAAAATAAACTTCCTTATTTTGTAGATGTTCTTAGATCATTCGGCTATCTCTTTTGGGTATTTTTCTTCGGGGCGATGTTATTGTTTTATGAAGCCACAAAACATTTTGACAAGAAAAAGAAAACGTGGATGAATGTGTTTTTTATACTGTTCTTTATTACATTCATTTTCAGTAGAATTTCCCCACAGAGTTTGCTCAATGGAGAGAATTTTTTATCAAGAGCACTTTATTTCGGCGGGCTGCTCTTGTTCATTATCGCTTTAGGCTATACATATATAAACGCTTATGTTAAAAAAGATGAGAAAACTCTGCAAGACTTTAGGGAGATAAACTTCTCTTACCTCCTAATTCTTACTTTTATATTTTGGATGATAATCTCTATGCGCGGGGCGATAAGACTTTTTTTTATAATTTCCCCGGCAATAAGCCTTGGGGCAGCATTCTTGCCAGTAAAAATCAGCGAATATGCCTTTAAATCAAAAGATAATTTGTACAAAATAATTATGTTTTGTATTGTGCTTATCGCCACAATATTTATGATGATTAGTCTTGTGAACTATGTCAATGCAACTGTGCGAGAAGCTAAGTATACAGTTCCTGGGCCTTATGAAGAACAGTGGCAACATGCTATGCAATGGGTTCGTGAGAACACGCCAAAGGATGCAATTTTCACACACTGGTGGGATTATGGATATTGGGTGCAAACATTAGGAGAAAGAGCTACAGTTGTAGACGGCGGCCACGCATATCATAATGGTTTTTGGAATCATCTGATGGGAAGAGAAGTTTTAACTGCCACTAATGAGAATGATGCTTTAGAATTCTTGTATGCTCATAATGTCAGTTATTTATTGATAGATTCAACAGATATAGGGAAATACGGGGCTTACAGCAGTATCGGCTCAGATGAAACTGGTATTGATAGACTAAGCTGGATTCCGATATATGTTTTAGATGAGGCACAGACACAAGAATCAAAGAATGAAACCGCCTATGTTTATGTCGGCGGCACCATGCTGGATGAAGATGTGGTTTGGGAGGATCAGTTGTTCCCTAGAGAAAAGGCAGGTATCGCGGGATTTATAGTTGTGATTGATAAAGAAAAGGCTACTATCTCTGAGATTATAGCGGTACTATTTTATAATAACAAACAGTTTAGGGTTCCTGTAAAATATGTTTATATTAATGGACAACTTTATGATGTCGCGAAAGGTAGAGAAGCGCTCAATAGCACGTTTTATATTGTTCAGAGGCTAATACCACAAGGGATTAATAATATGGGAGCGGCTATGTACTTAAGTGAGAAGGTCTCCAGCTCACTAATGGCTAAATTGTATTTGTTAAATGAAACAGAGCATTTTGAATTAGTGCACAATGAACCAGCATTACTAGTAAGACAACTTCGTGAAGAATTCAATGCGACTGTCAATGATCTCCTTGTCGCAGGCGATATTAAAGGGCCAATAAAGATATGGAAAGTGAATTATCCCAAAGACTTTAAAGTTGATGAGGCAAAATTAAAGCGATACATGCAGCCAAACAGCGATTTGCCTTTTATTTTATGGTAAAATGGATTATGAGATTTTAATCGCGCTTTTGCATTTTGTTATTGCATTCTTCGTTTGCTTAGGTTTGACAAAATGGTGGATAAATGTAGCGAGAAAAAATAAACTCGAAGGCAAAGACATGAACAAATATAACAAGCCGCTTGTGCCAGAAGCAGGAGGAATTGCAGTAGTTATTTCGATTGTTTTGACAATGATGCTTTATATTTTCTTCAAGACATTTGTATTGAAATCTTTGACTCATCTAACTGAGATATTGACCATATCAATAACTTTGCTTTTTGCATGTTTCATTGGCTTTGTAGATGACATTCTCGGGTGGAAAAAAGGCATTGCCGGATGGATTAAGATTTTGATGACGATTCCTATTGCTATTCCTCTGATAGTGATTAATGCTGGGCAGCAGGTAATGGAAATTCCTTTCATAGGTACGGTTGATTTTGGATTGTTTTATCCTTTAGTTATTATCTTATTTGCTATTGTCGGAGCGACTAACGGAGTGAATCTTTTGGCCGGTTATAATGGATTAGAAGCAAGTCTCGGAGTGATAATATTCGCTGCTTTGGGCATTGTCTCATTGCTCATAGGACAGTTATGGCTTACATTAATCGCAGGCATAATTGTTTTGGCATTGTTTGGATTCCTAATTTTCAATAAATTCCCCTCGAAAGTATTTCCTGGAGACTCGTTGACTTATAGCTTAGGTGCCTTGATAGCCTGTTTCGCTATCCTAGGGAATATGGAAAGGTTAGCTTTACTGTTGTTCATTCCATTTATAATCGAAGGCATTCTAAAAGCATGTAGCAAATTCAAAGCAGAAAATTTTGGAAAGCCGCAGAAAGACAATTCGCTTGAGCCACCTTATAGACAAACTTATAGCTTGACTCATGTTACTATAAAGCTCTTGAAAAAAATTAAGCCTTCGCACAAAGTCTATGAGACTGATGTCATTATAAGTATAGTAATTTTGGAAATAATTCTGGCGATTATAGCTATTTTGATTGTTTTGTTATAGTTAAGAGTCAAAATCTTCTAAAGAATCCAATCACAACTCCACAACCCATAACAAAATTTCTGATTAGGATTATAAAGGGTGAAAGTAGAGCGACAGAAGCATCACCTTTGACTTTGAAACTATACGGCAGGGTTAGCAAGAAAGTCAAGATGAAGGATGTAAGGGTAATGTAAGCTAAAGTTTTGTTCCAGAAAATCAATGATAAAAGCAAAAGTAAACAGGTTACCCCCAACAAAGCCAATTCAAGATAAAATATTTTTGGGGTATAGCTGTGTTTGAATATTTTTTTAGGATATTTCCTGTATAAAGCCACTCGCCAGTAGCCTGTTTTATATTTTTGTTTTAACAGCTTCTTTAAAGTGTTTGGATGGTGGTGCCCAACCCGAGCAGAAGGCTGGAAAACGAGCTTGCCATATTTTTCCATCTCGAACGAGAGAGCAGGATCTTCACCAGAAGCTGTGCTGAAAGACTCATCGAAACCACCTGTCTTGAGAAACTCGCGTTTTCTGTATGCCGCGGCATATGTCCCTATAAAATCTATCTCTCGCTCTTCCTTAAGTTTTTTATATCTGTCTTCAATTTCGTAGGCTATGAACCTAGAAATAACGCTCTTTTCAAGATTTTTCCCATAGGCTCCTGCCACGCCAACAATTTTTGGATTACGAAAAGGTTTTACCATCTCACTAATCCAAGAACGTTCTGGAATACAGTCAGAATCTGTAAAAAGCAAAATTGCCCCCCTAGATTTTCTTGCTCCAAGATTTCGTGCCGCGGCCGGGCCCTTGTTTTTTTGATAAATATATCTTAGATTTTTGTTCTTGTCTGTAAATCCCTTTATAATAGATTTGGTGTTATCAGTAGAGCCGTCATCAACTACAATGATTTCGTAATCATTCTTTGGGATATTTTGTTTGAGTAGAGCTTTTAGGCATCCCGGCAGGGTTCGCGCAGAATTATATGAGGGGACAATAACTGAAAATTTCATTTTATTTTTTTCTTAATTTTCTTGTTTAAGCTTACAAGATATTTGAAGAAGGTTTTGCCTGATTTTAATGTTCTTATTGCTTCGCTTGGGCTTGCTAAAACCTGTGAGAATTTTGGTATTATATAGCGAGGCCTTACATAAAATTCTTTTCTTGCTAAATCACATAGAGCAACAAGTTCTTTAGTACTTAACCTCTTCCTCGAAATAGTGGTGTGGTGATAACCCTCCTTTGTAAGCCATTTTCTGTAATCTTCTGTTGTTAACAAACGCTTTTTCTTTGCCCAAGCGTAAGCTTCTGTTCCAGGATAAACCATCAATGGATAAAATTGAGCTGTGTCTGGGTTTAGTTTCTTTGCAAATTCTATTGTTTTGCGTATTGTTTCTTTTGTCTCGCCTGGCAATCCAAGAATGAAACAGCCATTCACAAGCAAGCCTGTGCGCTTGGTATCTTTCATGAAATCTATTTGCATCTTTTCAGAAGTTCCTTTGTGAACTGCATTTAGCAAAGATTGTTCAGGGCTTTCAAATCCAACACACAATAACCTGCAACCAGCTTTTTTCATCCATTTTAAAGTTTCTAAATCTGTGTTGACGCGGGCATTGCAACTCCATCTTAGCTTATTCTTATTTTTGACTAATGCTTTACAAAGATTTATTGTTCTTTTCTTGCTCGCAGGAAAAGTCTCGTCTTCAATCATTATTTCCTTGACGAAAGGAAGATTTTTTTTAATGAATTTAAATTCTGCGACAACATTCTTTATGCTTCTTGGACGATAGGATGTTTTGAAAGGAGAATTGCAGAAGGCACAATTATATGGACAGCCCCTGGCTGTTAAAATAGTTACTTGGGGCCATCTTAGTGATGCATAGAAATATTTTTTGATGCCCTTCTCTCCAAAATGTTTTAAGTAAACTTCGGAAACAAAAGGCAAGGCATCTAGGTTTTTTATTAATGGCCTTGGGGCATTGTGAATTATCTTCTTGCCATCCCTATAAGACAATCCCAGAACTGTTTCTAGTTTATTACCTTTATTTAATGCTAATGCCAAATCTCTTACCGTGTAATCAAACTCTCCTCTGCATATTGAATCCGCTTTTCCTAAAGCAAGGGTCTCGTTAGGCAATGCTGTCGGATGGGTCCCTACAAGAGTCACATGAGCCTGGGTTACTTGCTTTATTTTGGTTGCTATGGCGACATCATTGTAAATGCTAGGCGTGCTTGTATCTATAACCACAAGAGTAGGGGCAAATTTCTTTACTTCTTCAACAGTTTTTCCATGTGAAAACTCTTGGGCTACGGCATCTATAATTTTGACTTCAAAGCCTGCTTTTTCTAAAACCCCTGCTGCATAAGCCAGAAAATAAGGATAATAAAAAGTGCCGCTTTTAGTGACACAAGGCGAGCGACTCTGTCTTGAGTACCTTGGCAAATAAGGGGGATTCAACAATAAAATTCTCATCTTATCTAGTTTATTAACAATTTCTTTAACTTATTTAAATTTATTTATAAAATCTAAGACAAGTAATTTAGAAACAGATCTTTCTTTCTTTAAAGCCGGCTTAAATTTCTTAATACTCTTAATTGCCCTTGCTAAAGAAGCTCTGTCTTGAGCCAAGATAATCTTCTTTTCTGAAAATAATTGCTCGCTTAGCTCAAGCTGATGATTGTTTTCATGCTCATTGAATTTTTTCAGGCGAGGCACCACAATCACTTTCTTTTGCAGGTTTATTGCTTGCAAAATATTGCCCAAACCTCCATGGGATATTATAAAATTTGCCTGCTTGAGATAATGCCTGAATTTTTCTGGAGGACAAAAATCCATGTAAGTTATGCCTTTGACTTTTTGAAATAAATGAGTATAACCATATTGTAAAATTATTTTTTCTTTTATGATTCCTTCTAATTTTAATAATTCAATGTATTCTATCAGGCGATTAAAATTATGGGGATCTGTCCCAAGAGTCACGAAAATCATTTTATACTAATAAGCCTCCGTAGATTGCTTTTCTTCCATATCGCTTTAGCAAAGGTTTCCATTGGACTATAAACAAGTCAGCAAAAGGATAAAGAATCTTGCCTGTCAATGATGGCGAAGTAACTTGAGCAGAGCACTCGATAAAAATTAACTTTTTGCCTTTCAATTTCGCCAAAAGGGCCATAGGAACAGTTACATTTGCGCCTGTCGATATGACTATATCTGGATTTTCCTTTTTGAAAACTCTCAGGCTATCTAAGAAAACTTTGATGTTTTTGAAAGGCGATCTTAACGGATTGATGGTAAAGTAGACTCGTTTGCCCTGGATTGTTTTTTTGATATGTGGGGTCTTGTTTGTGAAAAAGAAAACATCATGCTGTTTTAGGATATCAACTAACTGAGAAGCTTCGACTAAATGGCCCCCGGCCGAACATGCGATGCAAATTTTCATATAATATATTAGAGAAAAGTATTTAAAAAAGGTTTCTTTCCCGACAGTATGAAGATTTTAGACCTGGGCTGTGGGAACAACAAACATAAATCCACTAATCCTAAAGATATTGTGACAGGGATGGATAAGGTGAAGTTAGAAGGTGTTGATGTTGTTCATAATCTGGAAAGCATTCCTTATCCCTTTGAAGATAATGAGTTTGATGAGATTGTCGCGCATCATAGTATTGAGCACATTGAGAATTTTTTTGGGCTAATGGAAGAATGCCACAGAATCTTGAAGCCAAAGGGCAAGTTCAAGATATGGGTTCCTTATGGCCTGGCTTCTTTGGGTTTGCCAGATCATAAGAGATTCATGATGTTCAAAACCTTCAACTGTTTTATGCCAGGGCATTTTGAGAATTATTTCACAAAGGCGCGGTTTGTAGTAGTAAAAAGGCATTTAAATTTTTCCGGCTCTAGCAAATTTCTCAACTTCTTTTTCAATCCACTAATCAACATAAACTATAGGTTCTCAGAGACCTTTTTAAGAAGAATTTTGCCTATCTCAGAGATGTATGTCGAACTAGAATGTTATAAATGAAAATCCTGTTTATCTGCTCAGGTTTCGGAAGAACATATCGGGGAGTTGAAACATGGGTTGCAGAGCTCTCCGAGCAATTTGCCAAGATGGGACATGAAGTTACGATTTTTGCAGGCTATAAGTCTAATGTTAAGTTGAAAGGGATCAATGTTGAAAAGTTTAAGATAATTTATAGAGACTCTTTCGGAACAATCCCCAAAAGAAAATATTTCGAGCTCCTTTGCTATTGGGCGGAAAATCTCTCATTGACTGCGGCTTCTTTCTGCGCATTAAAAAGGGGAAATTTTGATTTAATTTTTATAAGCTCCTGGGCAGACGGCTTCTCTACATTATTTCTTAAGAAGCTAGGGTTTATCAAATCTAAAACAATCTATACTTTTCATGGCGGGACTGCAAATAAATGGCTTTTGCCTCTAATTTTTCCAGTAAAGTTTGCGGATGCTGTTGTTGGAGTGAGTTATTTTGTCACTAAGAATGCTTCTAAGTTGTTGAAAAGAAATTTCGAGACGATTTATAATGGGGTAAACACGCACTATTTTAAACCCAGGAATCTAAACAGAAAGTTTGACTTGTTGTATGTGGGCGCGTTATTGAAGAAAAAAGGGATTTACACTTTGATAGAAGCCGTAAGTCCCCTGAGATATAAATTAGGAGTAATTGGAGACGGTCCTGAAAAGAAGAATCTGTTGAAAATCACAAAGGGAAATAGGAATATTAAAATGTTAGGAGCAAAGAAGCATTCAGAACTCCCGACTTTTTATAATGAATCTGAAGTTGTGATTGTGCCTTCAGAGTATCCAGAGGCACAGACAATTGTGCCTGTAGAAGCAATGGCTTGTGAAGTCCCTGTTATCGCTGCAGATATCGGGGGCTTGGGCGAGAGTGTGAAAAAATTCAAGGGGGGTTTAACTTATCAGCCTGGAAATGTCAAAGAATTAAGAAAACTTATAGAATTTCTTATGAAAAATCCGAATAAAAGAAAAGAATTAGGAAAAAAAGGTAGAGCTTTTGTAGAAAAAAATTTAGATTGGAAAATTATTGCTAAGAAATATCTAATTTTAGTGAAGTAGTTTTATCAATTCGAAATCTTCTCTTTTTATTCCTTTAATTACAAACATTATAGCAATGTAAACGATGATTGCTGTAATTACTAGAAGAATACCTGCTAATATATTCAAAACTATAAGGTAATCCGTAAGCATTAAGAACCCCAACATTAGCGCTGAGGCAATTAATGTCTTGATTAATGCGTTTATCTGAAGTTTTATATTAAATTTCTTTTTTGCTATTGAGGCAAGAGCAATTAAATTTCCATATCTTGTCAATAAAGTAGCAAGAGCCACGCCCACTAAACAGTATTGTGGAGCGATAGTTAATCCTAATCTTATGAAAATGTAGTTTAAAATAATGTTAGTGATTATTGCGATTATAATCAATATCGCAGGAATCTTATGTTTTTCGCGGGATTGGAATAGGGAGGAAAATATCGAAGTTAATGCTATTTCTGCGACTAGTAAGC
Source organism: Candidatus Pacearchaeota archaeon (assembly GCA_049699715.1). Taxonomy (GTDB): domain Archaea; phylum Nanobdellota; class Nanobdellia; order Pacearchaeales; family UBA284; genus JAVZYK01. The sequence goes on from JBNAVB010000010.1 coordinate 17,414, forward strand.
TAAGTAAAGCAGAAGTGAAGATAATGGCTAGCCTGTATTCTGTTGGGACATAAGCTGCCCCATAAATAGCTTTTATTACTGATGTTGAAATGTACGCTAAGCCTATAGACGCAGGGATAGCCACCAGGTTTACATATCTAAAAACCTTACTGAAACCTCTTTCTAATCTACCTTGCTCTAGCTGAGCGAAAACAGGCAGCAATACAAAACCAAAACCTACCAATACGGCAACTGCTATGACTAAACTGATTATGGCATTGTAAAATCCTGGAAACTCAGCTGGCAAAAATATACCTAGCATAAATAAATCGACATGAGTAAAGAAAATGAGAGTAAATGAAGAGATTGTCAGCCAAGCTGAGAATGAGATAAGCTTTTTCTTTTCATTTTTCTCAAGTTTTATCCTCTTTCCCCTGAACAAAAAACCATATTTTTTAATTGAGATCAAATAAAGATACATGAAAGAGATAAGCACCGCTATTATCAAAGCAATAAAAACAGCATCTACGGTCTTGTAAAATAAGAATATTATAGCTACTAAGACAATTCTAAGAACTTGGAATATTGTTTCTGCCATGACACTATAGTTAACACGTTGCATCAAATAGAAAATTGATGTCCAGAAAGCATGTATAGACAAAAGAAAAAGGTATATTGCACTTAATCTTAAAGGCAATGTTAGCAATGGTTTATTGAAAAGATAAACAGCTAAGATGTCTGCTAATGCAAAAATAACCAGGGCCAAAATTCCTGTCAAAATAACTTTGAAATTCAATAAAAAGAAGAATTTGGACCGGGCTTCTATCTCTGCCTTTACACTTTTCTTCTTTAAGACTTCGGCAAGATAACGGACCATCGTAGCATTAATCCCATAATCGATGAAACTCACTGCAATCAGAATAAATGTCAAGGCTATGCTATATAACCCGAAAAGTTCTGGAAATAACATTCTTGCCACAAGAATTGTGAATATAAGCGCACCAAACTTGTTGATAGCCATCGCTAAAGAATTGTAAAAGCTGCTTTTTACTACGCGCTGTGTTGTATTTGATGCTTGAGGTTTAGCTTTAGAGAGTTTAGGCATTTTTGGTGTTTTTGATAATATAATAGATTAAAGAAAGCGCTCGTTTATATTTCTTTTCTTTGCAAGTGAGCAAAGCTATAAAATCCAAAACATAATGTATTAAAATTCCTAAAAAAATAGGGAAGAAGATTTGGAATGAGAGAAAATTCAAAATAAATAATAATATCAAAAACTCAATATTATGGAATATCATCAGTAATTCAAGGCCTTTCTTTCTTTTTTTCAAAATTTTATTAAGTGTATAAAAATAATTGTAGGCTTTAACTAAATTCCAAGACTTCTTTTTATAAATGAAATAAATGTAGTGATCTACATCAATGAAAACAGCGGCTATAAAGAATAAAATAATCTGCCACCATTGGGAATTTAATAAAGTTAAGAGGAAAGCTACGATAACTGCCAAAATAAAATGAATATGGGGAAGCATCTGACTTGTTTATTAAAGAATATATTTAATCCTTTGTTATTCTGTTGAGAATGTCAGCGAATGCTGGCCGGGTTACTAAAACTCCTACAGTTATTCCTATTAATGTTGTTACAGCGAATCCTCGAAGCAAGCCAGCGCCAGCCCACCATAACGGCAATAAAGAAACAACAACTGTAGCATAGGCTGCCATAATTATAAAAAAAGCCCTTTTGATTCTTTCTTTCATGCTATATTGTTTAGATATCTTCGACTCGGATTCGTCTATCATGACTATCTGATCATCTACGCCGGTTCCAATCGCGGCGATAATGCCTGCTATTCCTGCCAAATCGATATTCCATTTGAGCGCTGCGGCTACGAACAATGTTAAGATTGCTTCTGAGACAATAGTAATAGTTATGGGGATAAACAGCTTGAATTTCCTATAGCGAAGATAAATAATCAGGCAAACTCCGATGAAAACGGCTATGCCTGCTATTAAGACATTTCTCGTGAATTCTTTTCCGAGAGTAGGCGAGACAGAATCAAGTTTTATTATTTCAAGCTTAAATGGAAGTGAACCAGTTATGAGGATTGTTTGCAATTTTTTCATGTTTGTCTCGGCGTCTTTATAAGCTGTCAGACGGTCTGTTCCTGCCCCAGAGCCAGAAACCGAAACCGCTGTAGTGACTTTGCCTTTTAAATCAGAAGAAATGAACAAAGAATCTACGAGCTTGTCATCGAGATACAAGTCAAGAGTTTCGTTCAAGTAGCTTTTGCCTTCTCCACTTACATTTTCTGACAATTTCTCTGTAATTTCGGCATGTTTTTGCGCAGCTGCCTCTGAAAGATGAACTGCGAACTGGAATCTGCAACTTTCTCCGCCCTGCACGGCATTGCAAGTTTCAACCCTGGCGCAAGAAGCATCATTCCTGCAAACAAAGGTTATGTCATTGTGGCCCCCGATGAAAACTGTCTCATTGCCTATTTTTGCTTCGAACTTTCCTTGTTTTCCTATAAGTTCTTGCAATTCGTGTGGAGTTGCTCCAGCAAGTTCAACTAACATGTAAGAGTTGCCTTCTAAATCTGTAACCTCTCTTATATTCACGTCAGTTAATCCATAAACATTTAACCGATACTGCACTGTTTCAATCAGGTTAGTCATCTCCTGTTGTGTTAAAGCCCGCTCTGGTTTTACAAGAGCTCGGGCGCCGCCTTGTAAATCTAAACCTGTTTTTATTCTAGTGGGCCAAACTTCAGAAACAGTGATTCCTAAATCAGAGGTTGTCAAGAAAACATAATCATTTTTGTTTGTTTTAATGGTTATTTTCGCTTTTGATTCTAGATTATCCTTAATTTCTTGGAAGGTGTGCTCTTCTAAGGACATGTCATTAACTTCATTGACAATCATCCCTTTTTCTATGCCAGCTTTTTGGGCATTTCCAAAAACCGAAACTATAGTCTTATTTTCTATTGTAAAATCCAGAGTCACACTTTTGTATTCAAAGGTTTTGTTATCTGTTTTTACTGAAATATCCCTCGTTTCGAAAGATAATGATCCTATGGCTCTGCCGTAATCTTCAAGGCTATTTATTGACTGTCCATTAATCTCTCTAATTACCTCGCCGTTTGACAACCCTGCCAAGGCTGCAGAAGAGTTTGGAGCGATACTCTTTATTGAAACCTTACCTTCCAAAATCTGCCAATTAAAGATAACTATTCCTGCAATAATCAGCAAGATTATTAAAAGCCATATTTTCCATGTCAGTTTTGCCATTTGTTAGTGTTTTTTTTCTTTTTTTTGTATTTTTGTGTTTTTTAAATATTAGTTTTAAGATATTTTTTTCTTTTCGCAATAGAGTTTAAGTAATGAAGCATTACAACACCATGTAAAAAAAATGTCCATTACAAGCCCTATTGTGAGTATCAAAAATATTTCTCTTAGCACAGATGCCTGAGAAATGAAGTATCCTATCAAAACAGCAGCTATGGAAGTAACTGTCATTGTTATTCCGGTTTTGAATGCAGATTTAATTCTTGAGTTGAGCTCGGCTTCGCCTCTTCGCTTAAGGACTTTTGTTGTCAACATCGTGTCTGTGTCAACGCTGTAACCTACCAACATTAAAAATGCGGCTATTCCGGCTGTTGAAACTCTGAAACCTAAGAAATTGACAATTGATAGTGTACAAATAATGTCAGCGGCTGCGCAAAGAACTACCATTAATGAAGGTACCACGGCTCTGAAAATAATTAACACGACGATTGCCATGAAAACGAAAGCTATCGCCAAGGCTATCAAGAGTTGCTTGTAAAAACTTTTTGCAAGGGTTGCCCCGGAAATTTCTGTGCTTGAATTCTCACTATTCAACTCAAATCCGAGATATTCTTCAAGAGCCAATTTAGTGGTTTCGGCATCTGCTGTTGTTTCTATTGTAAAAGCGATTGTCTTTCTTGTGGTTATATCCTCTAGCCTTCTGATACTGACTTCGCCCAATTTTATCTTTAGAAAAGATTCTAATTCTTCTAGGTTTATATCTGATTTGTATACTGTAATTATAGTGCCTCCTGTAAGGGTCACATCTTTATACATTATGTCCCCATGCTGAGCATAGAAAATAAAAACAGAAGCTATAGAAAAAGCAAGGAACAACAAAGAAAATGTAAGGAGTATCTTATAACTTTTGTTATATTGCTCTGAGCTGAAGAATTTTGCTAGCTTCGTTTTCTGATTTTGTTCTTTTTTTTCCTTTCCCTCTTTTTTCTCTGATTTCTGCTCTTTCTGTTCTAGTTTATCCTCTTTGACTTGTTTTTCTTCTTGCTTTGGTCTTTGCCCTATATCTTCTTTCTTTTCTTCGAGCTTGTTTTCCTGGTTTATCTCGTCCATCTTTATTTTGAGCAATTTTTGTTTAAAAACCTTTTTAAATTCTCTCGCTTTTGGAATAGTGTGCGTCAGTAGTATAATGGTTAGTACTTCAGCCTTCCAAGCTGATCATCCGGGTTCGAATCCCGGCTGACGCATTTATTATTCTTGATGAAAAACCTGAGCTTCTTTTTTAAGTCTCGCGCTACTCCGATTCTGTGAGAAGAAGCTATCTTCAAGTTTTTCTCATGAACATTTAGAAAATATAGCTCTCGGGTTTCTGTAATATGTTTTTTATTGAAATTTTTATTGATACTCAAAATCCGAGTAAGCCTACCCGGGCCTGATAGATTAGCTTTGAAATTCAACGGTTCGAGAGCACGGATCAGAACAGCGCCTGCCTTCCCCTCTTTTTCTGTAACAATATTGAACATCCAGTATTTATGAACATTGTAAATGAAAAATGTCCCAGGCTTCAAGAACATTGGCTTGCTTAGCTCGGTTTTTTTGAAAGCTCTTGATGCCGGATCTCTTGCGCCATAATAGGCTTCAGTTTCTACTATCTTAGATTTGAGCTTACTGCCATTCATGTCCCTTATAAGAATTTTTCCGAGAAGTTCTTTAGCTACAACTTCTGCTTTTCTGTTGAAAAACTTTTCACTTAACCTTTCCATTCTCCAAATATTAAAAAAGTATTAAAAACGCTCCTGGCAGGATTTGCACCTGCGACCTTCGCCTATCTCCTTTTCTTTTTGAGCGAATCTTTTTTATAAAAAGACTCTTTTGATGCAATCTTTCTGTAAAAGATTGCTTAGGAGAGCGTTGCTCTATCTGGCTGAGCTACAGGAGCCTGATAATCAAAGAAATTACTTTTTTAAATAGATTTCTACTATATCGTTATCTTCGAGCTTGTGATCCAAGCCGCATCTCTGTCCTTTGAACTTAACACTCTTGCCCCAAACTAAAGCGTAATTAAACTTGTCAAGAAAAGTTTTGTGGATGGTTAAAGTCAAATCGCGGATTGTAGAGCCTTGCTTGAGGATTATAGGGGTCTGTGCTTGTTTCTTCCCAGGCTCCTTTGTAAAAACCCTTACTATCTTTAATCTAGCAAAAATCTTCTCCTTGAGCTCTTGAATATTTTGTTTTGTCTGGGCGGAAACAGATAATTCTGAACGCGAGGGGACTTTTTGTATTACATCGCACTTGTTATGGACAATTAGGACTGGTAGAGAAAGATTCGCTTCTTTTAGCTCTTGTAAAACGGTTTCAATTTCTTCGTTGTTTGTGGCGACAATAATAATCAAATCAGAAATCCTTATGATTCCTAAGTTTTCAGAATCCAAATCAATATTACCATGCAAAGAAGGAATATCAACAACTTGGATTTTACAGCCGCCATAGTCAAATACTCCTTGTTCAGGCCTTACTGTTGTGTATGGAAAAGGAGAAATCTTAGGGCGGGCTTTAGTCAATACTGCGAGCAAAGAACTTTTTCCTGAATTGGCCAATCCAACGAGAACAATAAGGGCATCTGCTGTTTTTTTTACAGATTCCATTGATGAAGCCCTATGTTTTTTCTTTTTCTTTTCTTCTTCTAATTCTTTTTTTAGTTTCGCTAGTTTAGATCTTAACTCAGCGAGCAAATTCTCTGAGCCTTTATGCTTTGGCGCTAGCTTTATCATCTTCTCCAAAGCATAAATCTTAGCTTCTTTTGTCTTTGCAGCTAAATACTCACCTTGCGCTCTGAAATATTCAGGAGAGGCGTTTATAGGCATATACTAAAGAAAACACAATTGTTTTTAATTGTTATGGAAGCAAAACTGCCGCGGCAAGCACTGTTGTCCATAAGCCGTGTTTATCGCCAACAGCAGATTGAGTTATATTAAATGTCTTAACTATTTTTCCACTCATCTTGTATATTTTTTTTCTTTCATCGTAATCTCTAGCAGGATCAAAAGAGATTCCAAGCGTTGTAGCTAACATTTGGGCAGCTAGATCTTCGGCATAATTGCCGGCTGCTGAATCAGTACATCCATATGAATGAAATTCACTCAGGTAACCGAACTGATGTTTGTTTGAAGGAATAGCCACACCAATCGAAGCCGCAAGTAATCTGTATGGCTCATTTGTTTCTGTCTGAGCCATTACGCAGTGGATTATCTCACCAGCGGCAATTTTATCCAAACCTTTTTTTCTTGAAATAATTTTACATCCCGGAGGAAGAATGCTAGAAATGCGAACAATATTATGAGAAGCTATGCCAGCGTCTCTTAGTGCAGATTCAAAAGAATTTAATTTTTCTTTGTGTTTTCCTACGCCCTTGGTTAGAAAACAATATTTTGGAATTGCTCCTGACATTTTAAATGGATTTCAAATTTGTTTCAAATTGGTTGGATATAACTTAGTTTCTTTAAATAGATTATTGTAATAAACTAGAATTATTTTTTGAAGAAAAATAGTTTTTTCTTTGGCTTTTTTGTTTTGACAAAGAACACTTTAAGGTTATAGGCCATGGCAGATTTTGCTTGGACTAAATCCGCTGTTACAAGTGTCGCATGATGTTTGTATGCAAGTTCTCTTATCAGGGCGTCAATCTCCCCGGATTTCGCGAACTTTATCTGGTGCTCTGTCGGCCTCAGGCCTATAAACTTGATTTTCACGCGAGGCTTGAGTTTATGCAGTTTGGCAACTTCTTCGAGGCCGTGAAATCCGGCTTCATTGCCCTTATTCGCGAGATTCTCAAGTTCAGATATAACTGCATTAGGTATTAAAACCCTACCTTGTAACTTTTTCTTGAAAAGCCTTACTAGTTTCCTTTGTGCTATGACTGACGTGTCTATTAAATATTTCTGATTTCGGCTATTCATTTTTAATTATGCGGGAGGAAGGGTTCGAACCTTCGCAGGCACTAAGCCACATGGTCTCTAAAAGCCTTGCTTTTGGCTTTGACCTGCTTGAGCCATGCCCGTTTGACCACTCCGGCACTCCCGCTTAATTTATGGAAATATCCTTTGCTTATAAATATTTTTAGAATGTCAAAATAAAAAGAAAGAGCGAAAAGGATCTAGGTGTTCTCCCGAAGAAGAACGTCAGTAAGCACCGAAGTGCTATGCTGTAAATCCTAGACTATCCTCGCTCTTCTCTTAAATTACGAGGATAGATTATATAAATTTTTCGTTTTTAGGTTCTGTAAAGTTAACGGGTGATAAATTCTATATAAAGAGTAAATAGAAACA
>JBNAVB010000011.1:0-22949 GCA_049699715.1 Candidatus Pacearchaeota archaeon
AATTCTCTTTACATTTCTAGTTGAAAGAGGAAAAGAGCGAAGGAATATAGCATTCATTATTCTCTCTTTTGGAAATCTATGTCTAGCAAAAATTCCTTTCTCACAGAACCTTCTATTACAACCGTTACACTTAAATCTTTGAACTCCTTTCTTATCATGACCGTTTTTAACGGTTAGCAGAGAGGAGCAATATGGACATTTCATATCTCCTCTTTGTTTATTTAACTATTATCAGATAAGCTCTCTTTCCTATGAATCTTTTAGGACAATCTACCTTAGCACTATTGCCTATTGGAGTAACTTTTCTCTCAAGAAATCCTAAAATTTTCTTCTCAGTCAGAGTAAGATTTCCTCTTTTTAATTCTATCTTTCTCATAGGATAACTATAGTTATCCTAATATAAAAATGTTTCTATTTACTCTTTATATAGAATTTATCACCCGTTAACTTTACAGAACCTACTTGGAGGTTCGTTACAGAATATTAAAATAAAAAAATTAAAAACAATGCAAAAATTAAACTTCCTATTGTGTGGGATCTTTTTCTTATTACTCTTGCAAGTAATTAGCGCACAACATTTTGCAGATTGCATTAGGCCCAGAGGAGGGGCAGCTCCTTTGTGGAGGCATCTCCATCTGGATAATCAAGCTTTAGCCAGAGAATTTGAGGATTGCGCTGCAGTAAATCCTGGATCAAGCATAGAAGAAATAATCGATGCGATTTCTTTGGATGAGAATGCTGCTTACGGGTGCAGAGTTGCCGAAGGCGTGGTTACCGCAAGAGAAATTTTACTGAAGAATATGGAGACACAAAAAGATCTGTTTCTGGATCCTGTTCCAATGTTCTCTCAAAAAAAGATAGAATTTTCCTAAAATAGTCCATTCTTTGGAGGGGCTCGCTTAAATTATTGGTAGAATCTGCCTGGCCAAATGCCAGATTGACACCAATTATCCCCAATGCTGTAATTAAGGTATGCCTGAATTTCATTGCGTTTTACTGAAGTCTACAATATTTATAAACCTTCCTCTTAGTGTTACTTTTAAGTAACTAATCATTTTAATATAATTTTTGTAGAATTCATAAGAATTATAAATCGCTTTTCTTTCCTTGTTTTATCAAAAAGATGATAAAGTTACATGCAGTAGGTGGCTATAGTGAAGTAGGCAAGAATATGACTTGCATAGAGATAGGCGACGATGCCTTTATCTTCGATACCGGTTTGTTCCTGCCCCCAATTGTAGAGCTTGAAAATCTTAGGGGCAAGCCCTACACTGAAAAAAAGCTTCGAGAGATAGACGCCTTGCCTAATGACTCCGTCATAAAATCAATACAGGGCAAAGTTCGCGCAATTTTTGTTTCACATGCGCATCTAGACCATGTAGGCGCAGTGCCCCATATCGCCCACCATTATCACCGCGCGGAAATTGCTGCGACTCCATTCACAATGGAGTTCCTAAATTCTATGCTACAGGATCAGAATATCAGGCTTAGCAACAAACTCCGGGCTGTCACTCCAAACTCAAAATTTGTTGTAAAAGGCAACAGCGGCAAGGAATATGAAATAGAATTTCTTAATGTTACTCATTCAACACTTCAAGCCGCATTAATCGTATTGCACACAGAAAAAGGCGCGATAATTTATGCGAACGATTTCAAGTTTGATAATACTCCCATCTTGGGAAGAAGGCCCAATTATGAGCGACTTAAAGAGATAGCCAAACAAGGGGTGCTCGCTTTAATCGTAGAGTCTCTCTATGCCGATGATGAGCGCAAAACTCCAAGCGAGAAAATCGCTCGAGGCCTCCTAGAAGACGTCTTGCTCACAACAGCTAACGAAGATGCTTGCATAACTGTAACAACTTTCTCAAGTCATATAGCCCGACTGAAAAGCATTGTTGATTGTGGAAAGCAGCTTAACAGAGAGATACTATTCTTGGGCCGCTCTCTCCACAGATATGTTTCAGCCGCGAATAAACTCAAACTCGTGCCCTTTATGGAGGACATAAAGATGATGAGCTATAAGACTCAACTTGAGCGCGCATTGAAACAAGTTTCCAAAAACAGGACAAAATACATGCTTGTATGCACAGGACATCAGGGCGAGCCCGGTTCGATATTAGACCGGCTTGTTCGGGGGGTATTGCCTTTCAAGTTTAACTCACGCGACCATGTTGTTTTTTCCTCGAGGATAATCCCCTCGCCTATAAATATGGCCAACAGAAAACAACTTGAAAAAAAGCTCAAGGAAAGAGGCGTTAGAATATTCACAGACGTTCATGTCTCAGGACATTGCGGCCGCGAGGATTTAAGAGACTTGATAGAAATGTTGGAGCCGCAACACATTATCCCAGCCCATGGCGATATGCAAAAATTAACTGCTTTAGCTGAACTCGCCACAGAGCTCGGCTATGATCTAGGCAAAGATGTCCACATCTTGCAAGATGGCCACCAGATAAATCTAGCATAATTAACAAGATTGATAAAAATTTAATAAAAATAAAGATTAACGAAATAATTTATAAAAACGAAATAATTTATATTATAAAAACAAACAAAAAATAAACAAAAAATGGCGCGCGTAGACCTTGTTGCAGCATTGAGGAATGCTGTCGAGAGGGGCGAGACTCTCGAGGAAGCCAGGCTTTCTCTGCTCAATGCTAATTACAGCCCTTCCGAGGTAGATGAAGCTGCGCGAGAGATTGAAAGGTTGAAGCCTAAAAAACTTTCGCCGCCTTCAAAAAGGACAGAGTTCCCCCCACTGCCTTCTCCTCCAAGAGCTTAAAAGTCAAAAGTCAGCAGGGAAACTTAAACTGCAGTGCAAGAAACTTTATAAATTTCGTAGTTCTCTTTTAATCGATTTTATCATAGAAGGTAAGGGGCATATAAAGGAGGCGTACAAACAGACAAATGAAATTCGCTCATATAGCCGATGTACATCTTGGGGCATGGAAACAGCCAGAGCTACAAAATCTAAGTCTAAAAGCTTTTGACATTGCTATAGAAAAAAGCATCAAGGAAAAGGTCGATTTTGTGATAATCGCCGGCGATTTGTTTGATGTGGCAATGCCAGGCGTGGATGTTCTGAAAGAGGCTGTAACTATCCTGAAAAGATTAAAAGACAATGGCATAAAATGTTTCTTACTCGCTGGCTCTCACGACTTTTCGATAACAGGTAAAACTTTCCTCGATGTTCTTGAGCGAGCAGATTTGTTTAAGAATATATTTGTCCTAAATCAGAAAGAAAACGAATTGGAATTTTTCCACGACAGCTCGCTCAAGGTTTCGCTTGCAGGGGTAGCTGGCAAGAAAGCCGGCATCGAGGTAAACTTATTCAAAAATTTGAATATTAAAGGCACTGCGCCAAGGGAGCACACCAAGATTTTCATTTTTCATACAACCCTTACTGAATCCAAGCCAGAAGAGATGGAATTCGTTGATTCGATCGCCCTGAGCGACTTACCGGAAGGCTTTGATTACTATGCTGGCGGGCATTTACATCTCTTCGCGAAACACAAAAAAGGAGCTGCCTTCGTTACCTATCCTGGCCCGCTGTTCCCAAACAACTTTGAAGAGCTCAAGAAGCTGCAACATGGGAGGTTTTTTATAGTGGATATTGATGAAAAGACAAAAGAAACCCAAATCAAGGACGAAGAGGTTAAACTTAAGGACATCCTCAGCATAGATTGTGATGTTGATGCTCTGACGCCGATGGCAGCAACAACAAAGATACTGGACGAGATAAGCAAGGCTGAAGTCAAAGACAAGATACTTCTGCTAAAGATTTCAGGAACGCTCACTTCAGGCAAAACTTCAGACATAGATTTCGACAAAATAAGGGAAGCACTCCACGAAAGCTACTGTTATTTGAAAAATACTTCGGGCTTAAGCATTAAAGAGTTCAAGATAGACATAGAAGATAAGGGCGATGACATAGAAACAATCGAGAGAAACCTTATTCTAGAATATTCTAAAAAAGAAACAGATTTTCTTGAATTTTTGCCATTGATTGCTCAGCTAAACTCAATTCTTGATACAGAAAAATATGAAGGAGAGACAAAAGAGGAGTATGAGTCGCGAATTATTGCCGATTTCAAAAAAGTCTTTACTGAGATTAATGAGATCAAAGACATAGAGACTAATAAATAAAATGAAACTTAAGAAGATTGTGCTCAATAACATTAGAACATATGAGAAACAAGAGATAACCTTTCCTAAAGGCAGTGTTTTGTTGTCGGGAGACATTGGCTCTGGCAAAAGCACAATTCTTCTTGCTCTCGAATTCGCATTATTCGGGCTGCAAACAGGTTGTCTATCAGGCGCTAGCTTGTTGCGAAATGGCGCGGACAGTGGTTCGGTTGAAATAGAGCTAGAAATTGATGGCAAGCCGATAAGAATCAAAAGAGGCTTGAAAAGAAGTAAAAAATCTGTAACACAAGAGAAAGGTTTGTTCGTAATGGAGAACAATGAAGAAGAGCTAGGAGCAGAGGAGCTAAAGCAGCGGGTGTTAGATATATTTGGTTACCCAATGTCATTGATAAAAGCAAGGACAAATCTTCTCTACAGATTTACTGTTTACACTCCTCAAGAAGAAATGAAACAAATTCTTCTTGAAAATGCCGATGATAGAATCGATGTCATAAGAAAAATCTTTGGCATAGATAAATACAAGAAAATTACTGCTAATACAGACCTGATAGCGGCTAGAATTCGCGAAGAAGCTCGGTTCAAAGAAAGCCGGATTCTTGACCTACCATCGCTAAAGGAGCAAAAAACGGAAAGAGAACAAGAGCTAAATGAAGAAAAAGCAAGACTCAAAGAAATCTTGTCGAAATACGAATCATTAAAAAAAGAAGTCGAACTATCAGAACAAGAATCTGATAAAATCTTAGCGCAGATAACTAAGGTCAATGAATTAAAACTTAAGCTTGCAAGCCTTCTATCTGAATTAAAGCTTAGAGAAAACGAGCTAGAGGAGACTGATGAAGCAATTAAAGAAAATGAAGCTCAGTTAAAAGAACTCAAAGCAAAAATAGATTCAAAAACATTGTCTTTAGAAAACTTTTCTGAAAAAATCAGGCAAAAAATCCAAACACATAAAGCATTGTTCGATGCAGCCAAAAAAATAGGTTCTAAAATTGGAGCGCTGGAGCTCAGCAAGGCCGAGCTCCTCAAAACAAAACACCAGATAGATAGCCTTGACCAATGCCCTATATGCAAACAAAAAGTTACAGCAGAACACAAATGTAAAATAACAGAGGAAAACACAAAAAAACTCGAAGAAATCGCTCGAAACATCGCAGAGTTGGAAAAAGATTCCGCAGCCAAATCCAAAGAGCTTGAAAAAATAGAAAGTGAGATAGAAAGTTTGAGAGAGCAAGACAAAGAATCTGAAAAAATAAAGCTTTTAGTCAGCTCAATAAATGAAAAAGCAAATATAATAGAAAGATTAAAGAAAAAATCTACAGAAGTCCAGGAAAAAATTATTGCCCTCAAGAATCAGAAGGAAGGGATAGAACAAGAATTAATGGAATTTAAGGATATAGATGCTCTCGCGCTAGCGATAAAACAGAAACTTAATATTTTGAGGAAAGAAGAACGTGATACAGAAATAGAAAAAGTCAAGCATGAGCGGAACTTGGAAAATGCACAGAAAATTATAGAGCTGCTTGATAAGGACATTGCAAAAAAGGAGCGAGTTTCTTTAGAAATTGCTAAGCTCAAGAAACTTAATGAATGGCTCACAAAACATTATATGGAAATCATCGCGAAGATAGAGAAAACAGTTATGGCCAAGCTGAACAAAGAGTTTAATTCATTGTTTGAGACATGGTTCAAGCTCCTTGTTGAAAGTCTTGAAGCAAGAGTGGATGAGAACTTCACTCCAATAATCGAACAGCAAGGTTATGACATAGACTATGTTGCATTGTCCGGCGGTGAGAGAACAGCAGCGGCTCTGGCCTACAGGCTCGCATTGAATCAGATTATAAATCATTTTATGGGCAGGCTTAAGACAAAGGGCTTGTTAATTCTTGATGAGCCAACAGACGGATTCAGCTCTGAGCAGCTGGAAAAGATGAAAAACATCATGAGCGAGCTTGATTTCGAGCAGCTGATTCTTGTCTCTCATGAGTCAGAAGTAGAAGATTTCGTGGAAAATGTGATAAATTTTGAGAAAAAGGAGGGTGTTACTCGAGTATACTAAAAATCAAAGCTAAGCACAAAATATTTAAAGAAGGTAATTGTATCAAAGCTATATTAAAGACATAATAAAGATGAAAAAGAGTCCATTTTTAACTGCGTTATATTTTGCATTCATTGTTTTGGCTTTAATCTCACAAAATGCCAAAGCAGATGAATCAGAAATAGCGGCTTTTAGCTTTGAAAAAGTCACAATAACAGATGTTTGCGCCAAAGAGCTGAGCATTCCAGCAAGATTTAATTTGACAATAAACAATACAAACATCTACGATGATCATTTTAGGGTTTATAGCCTGATTGACTTGAAAATCATGCCAATAGCGCCCATTTTTATCCCGGCAAGGAACTCCATAACAATAGAATTGAAAGCATTGCCTTTGAGATGGCTGAAAGAAAAGGGCTTGCATTCAATGGAATATTACATAAAAGGCGACAAAAGCGGCTACAAAACTGATACAGTTCTTGTGAAAGTGCTTCCTTTGAGCGAAATTCTAACAGTCACAGCTCCTGCGACAATAAGCCGTGATGACACCAAACTTACAATAAGAGTAGCAAACAAAGAAAACATTAATTTAGGCGACGCTCAGGTATCACTCAATTCTGAACTGTTCTCAGCAACAAAAAACATAACAATCGCGCCGAAATCAGAACAAAACATAATTTTAGATTTGAATCCGACAGCATTGAAGGTCGCAAAGGCCGGAGATTATCCAGTAAAAATAATTTTCTTCTTGAATAACGAATACAATCATACAGTTGAATCTCTTATAACCTTACAAGAATACTCAAACATAGCTACAGAGGAAAGCTCCAAATTCAAATTTTTTGGATTCACAAAGATAATCAAGAAAAAGAACGAAGGCAACATTCCAAAACTTGTCACAATTGAGGTTGTCAAAAACAGGTTCGAGCGGATTTTCAGCTCGTTCAATATTCCCCCTACTTCTGAAAAGCCTGCGCTAATAATCACAACATTATCCTGGCAGCGAGAGCTCGAACCAGGCGAAACTTTAGAAGTTCAGATAAACACAGATTACACAATCCCAACATTAATTTTGATAGCGTTGATTGTGGCCATTGTGCTACTTTATCTCGCGAAGAGACCGCGAGTTGTGGTGAAAAAGAAAGCAATAAGGCTCCACACAAAAAGTGATGAGTTTGCCTTGAAAATTATAGTGTTTGTCAAGAACATAGGCAAAGAAGTCCAATCAGCCACATTGACAGATAGATTGCCCAACATGGCAAAGCTTTACGAAAAATTTGCTGTGAAGCCAGACAAAATTGAGTTGCCAAGGCTGGAATGGAATTTCGGCAGCCTAGCAGCGGGCGAAGAGCGAGTTGTTTCATACATAATCTATAGCAAGATCATGCCAGTTGGCTCGATAGAATTGCCGCAATCTTCGGTACATTATACAGATTCCAAGGAAAGAAGGCGCGTTTCATATTCTAACAAGCTTTTTGTTACAGGTGTGCCTTCGAAAGCTTAATTTCTTATTAGGCTTTGTGTTTCTTATTCATAATCACTTAGTATTGTGAAATAAAAATTAATCAAAAAACCAAAAAATGTCGTAGATATCCTACAAAGAACGCAAAATTGATAAAAAACCTTCAAAAAATTTATTGCAGGGAGCTTCAGAATAATAAGCTATAACTCTTATTCAAAAAATTTAAATATTCTCTCTGGCAAATATACTTATGTTTGTATCAATAAAAGAGGCTTTAGGAAAGAAAAAAGGTCACGTAGCTTTAAGAGGATGGGTATATCGTGTTGCGAAACTGAAAGACAAAATTTTCATAACAATTCGAGATTCTAGTGATATAATCCAGTGCATTGTTACAAAAAATGCGGTTTCTGACAAGGAGTTCAAGGCAGCTGACAAGCTCTCAATCGAAAGCTCTGTTGAAATTGAGGGCAATATCCGCGAAGACCCACGCGCACCGACAGGCTTTGATGTGGAAGTTTCAAAGTTAAATGTTATTCATTATTCAGAAGTATTCCCAATTATGAAAGACATTAACGAAGAACTTTTGCTTGACAGACGCCATTTATGGCTCCGCAGCAGAAAGATGACAGCAATATTAAAAATCAGAAGCACCGTCTTCGGAGCGATCCATGAATTTTTTAGAAGCCATGGCTTTTACGAGTTTCAATCTCCTATCATCATTCCAGGAGGCGCCGAAGAGGGTCCAACATTATTTGAAGTCAAATATTATGACAAAAAAGCCTACTTGACACAAACTTGGCAGCTTTATGCAGAAGCCGCGATGTTTGCACTCGAAAAGATTTACACCCTAGCTCCAAGCTTCCGTGCAGAAAAATCAAAGACATCGAGGCATTTAACAGAATATTGGCATGCTGAGATGGAACTGCCATGGGTTAATCTTGATGAGCTGATGGATTATGGCGAAGGTTTAATAAAGCATATAGTTAAGAGAGTTCTTGAAAAAAATTCTGAAGAATTCAAGATTCTCAGTCGGGATGTAAAGAAACTTGAGCCCACTTTGAAGAAAAAATTTCCTCGTATCACTTATGACCAAGCCATAAAGCTCTTGAAAGAAAAAGCTAAGATGTCTGTGGCATGGGGCAAGGATCTAAGAACAATTGAAGAAGAGAAGCTCATGTCAATGTTTGATACCCCTGTGTTCGTGACTCATTATCCCAAAGAGATTATGGCTTTTTACAAGCCCAAGGATCCAAAAAATCCTAAAGTAGCATTATGCTTTGACCTTTTGTCACCAGAACAACCCACTGAATTAATGGGCGGCAGCCTTCGTGATCCAGATATAGAAGAGCTGAAGCGCTCGCTAAAAAGTAAAGGCGAAAAGATAGAGGATTATAATTATTACCTTGATACAAGACGTTATGGCTCGGTTCCTCATGGAGGGTTCGGCATGGGTGTCGAACGAGTCGTAAAATGGATATGCGGCCTTGATAATATAAAAGATGCAATAGCATTCCCAAGAACTCCCGACAGGTTCAAACCATAAAACTAAAACAAAAAATAAAATGATAAAAGCCAAAATAAAATATAAAAAAGAAAAGAAAAAAGGAAAAATCAAGGAGACGCTTGCTCTGGTCTTCGCTTTAGTTGCAATAGCCTTTTTGTTGATAAACTCACTTTACTTGCTTGTTTTCAAAGAAAAAATAATAGGAGAAGTCATACAAGATAAAACAATCCAAGAATTTGGCATTGAGAATCTTTCGACTGTGACAAATATTATATTAATAATCTTTGTAGCAATCTGGTTTGTCATTGCTGTAGTTATGGCATTTACCATTTATTATGTCGAGACAAAAAAATGGAAATGGTATTGGCTTCTTGTTATCTCTATAATCTCTTTTTTTACAGCGAGGATAGACACAGCCGTTTTTGGCATAATCTCAAGCATTCTTTACATAAAGAGATAAACCAAAAAATGATGGAAAAATAAAATGATGGAAAAATGAAAAAATAGATTCAGCAACTGTGGCTTTAAGTTCGAGACAGCTCTCGAACCAAGAAAATGCTCGAACTGTGCTAAAGAGAAACACAACTTGCCTTGAGATGAAATTGCCTTGAGATGAAAGATTCAGAGCTAATTAAAGATATATGACATGTTAAAATGAAAATCGGTTCAGTAGAAATAGAATGGCTTGGGCACGCGGCATTCAAGATAAAATTCCAAGAATTATTAATTTATATAGACCCTTACCAGATTCACTCTGCAGAGAAAGCCGACATAATTTTAATTACCCACAGCCACTACGATCATTGCTCGCAGCAAGACATCGAGAGACTTGCTAAAGACGGAACGATAATCATAGCAACTCCTGATTGCCAGAGTAACTTAGCAAGATTAAAACAAAAAATTGAAATCGCGCTCATCGAACCAGATAAAGAGATAACAATAAAAAACAGCAAGATTAAGGCAATCGAAGCCTACAATAATAACAAGAAATTTCATGCCAAGAGCGAGGGTTGGGTTGGTTATATTATACAATGCAATGACACGATTATTTATCATGCTGGCGACACTGACTTAATCAAAGAGATGTCAAAGCTCACCGGCTATGGCAAAAAAGGAAACTATTTTATTGCATTATTGCCTATTGGCGGCACTTACACGATGAATGCAGAAGAAGCCGCAGAAGCCGCATCAATTATCAAACCGACTTTAGCGATCCCAATGCATTATGGCACAATTATTGGCTCTCGCAGTGATGCCGAGCATTTTTTAAAACTTTGTGAAGAAAAAAGTATAAATGCGAAGATTCTCGAGAAGAGTTAAAATTTAATCTTCCTTCCAACGTCTTTTTTCATCATTAAAACAACCCGCGAGTTTTCTTTTTCATCAACTATTTTATATCCACTATGCTTTGAAATTTGTTTTGCGAAATCCTTGACTTCTTTATGAAGAGGCATGTATGGCATGCCCAATCTTGCCCTCGAAAAACCAACAGCCATGTATGCCTTGACCTCAACAAATTTTGGCCTCGCAATTTTAATGAGTTCTGCGTAATCCTCTGGATTTGACATGTTAATGTTCCTAACAAGAGTCAGTCTAAGAACAGTTCTTGTTTTTTTGTTCAGTTTTGGCAATAACTTGAGGGTTTTCATCAACTTGCTCCAAGAACCCGTGACAGGCCTATCTATTTTTTTATAAATTTTCTCATTTGGCGCGTCAAGAGAAACATAAAGTTGTGTTGGCGGCTCGATTCTTGCTAGAACTTTAGGTAGCATTCCATTTGTTACAAGAAAACTCGTGATTTTCCTTTTTTTCAATTCTTTAATTAGTCCCGAGAGCTTTGGATAAATTGTTGGTTCTCCAGCCAAACTGATAGCAAAATGTTTTGGCTCAAAAGCCTCCTGCAATTTTTTCCAATTGACTTTCTTGTTGCCCTTGAATCCAATCAACTGTTTTTTCTGAGCTTTTATGCATTCCTCTATTATTGTCTTTGGATCATTAATTTTGATTTTTATCTTATCACCTAAAGTGTGCTCAATGGCACGCCAACAGAATAAACAACGATGCTGACACCATGCAACAGCCGGCGTCATCTGGCAGCATCTGTGTGATTTTATACCATAAAATTTCTGTTTATAACAATAATCTTGGTTAAGAAGCGCACGCTTCGTCCACATGCATATCTGGACAGCAGAATGTTCTCCAACCAAAGCATAATGCTGTTTTTTCAATAGCGCTTGCAATTTTTTCGGCAACATAAAAATTATAAATAAAATCAGTTTAAAAAAGTAGTGAAAAAAAGAAAAAAGATAAAAAATGAAATATCAACAAATTGGCGATATTGTTATTTTCAATAAAATTAGCAAGAGAGAAGCCCAGGCTCTTTTGAAAAAATTTCCTCGAGTTAAGACAATTTGTGTAAAAAAAGGCGCTGTTCAAGGACAGTTCCGCAAGCCCCAAATTAAAGTTCTTGCATCTCGCGCAAAAAAAGCGAGAACTGAAGCAATTCACAAAGAACAAGGCATTCTATACAAAATCGACGTTTCCAAAATAATGTTTGCGAAAGGTAACATTAATGAAAGACATCGTTTAGCAAAAATTGCAAAGAAAAATGAAATTGTGATTGATATGTTTGCTGGAATTGGTTACTTTTCTCTGCCTTTGGCAAAGAAAGTCAAAAAAGTTTATTCAATTGAACTTAATCCCGTGTCGTTTAACTATCTGAAAGAAAACATAAAGCTAAACAAACTAAACAATATTGTTGCATTAAGGGGCGATTGCGCAAAAATTATTCCGAGATTAAAAGTTATGGCAGATAGAATTGTAATGGGTTTCTTGCCCTCTCCTTTCAAATATTTGAAAGCGGCTTTCAAAGTCTCAAAGAAAGGAACAATAATCCATTATCATTGTTTGATAAGTCGCGGAAAAGAAAACCAAGAGATAGAAACAATAGTTAATAAGATAAAAAAAGTTAAATTAATTCGCGCGGTTATGGTTAAGAGTTACTCTGCTGCGTTGGAGCATTATGTCCTGGATCTCCGGGTTTTATAGGTTCTGTAAAATAAGTGCCGTTTAAACGGCTTATTATTCCTAAAACATTTTTTTTGATTTCTTCTGCCTCAGAGTAATGCCCTTTTCCATTCTCTATAACTTTGCCTAATGGATTAATAACAATATAGGCATAGCTGAACTTGCCCTCTTCCATTTCAATATACAGCCGAGTCTTGCACACGCCTTGCTCTTCTCTTAAAAACTCGTATATACCTCCTGCCTTTAATTGGAGCTCCCATCCTATTAAAATCTCTTGAGAATTAATATCTTCAACAATGTCACTAAGTTCTTTTTGACCCATAAATTGAACAAGACGATGGTATTTATAAGAATTGTTGTGATGAGTTAAGTTAGATCTAATTTTTAAGTTACTATCAAAATAGAGCCACTAATTATCATGATAATTGCTATTATTTTTAGAATTAATATTCTTATAGAAACTTTTTCTTTTATTGCTGAGGGATTTATTTTGGTTATAAAAAGGGCCAAAAGAAAAACAAACATCGCCTGTGAACAACCTAAAGCTGAAACAAGCGTTGCAGGAGCCATCGAAAGCGCCAAAAAAAATAAGGCCATTGCAAAAACATCTATTAGTGTTATGCCGGCAATTAACGCTGTGCCGATTTTATATTTTTTATATTCTTTGATAAAAAATGGCAAGAAGCAAAGGGCAAAAACAAATTGGCCTAGTCCTATCCACCAAATCATGCTTAGAAAAGGCACTTCTAGAGCTGCTGCTCTAACTAAAATTGTTCTTAAAGCAAAAAACAAAGCTGCTGCCAAAATAATTAAGATTGTTGTAATCGGAATTATTTTCCGTTTTCCTTTTTTTCCTTTTGTTGGTTTGAATGAAATAATAAAAGCGCCTACCAAAAGCAAAGCAATTCCAATATACTTCTGCGGAGTAAAAGCCTCGTGCAAGAAAATAGCTGCCAGGACAAGTATAAAGAGCCTATCAACCTCAGTTAAAGCCATAACTCTTGAAACTTCCTCTGCTCTTAGCGCTTTATAATAGAAAAAGATTGCAGTGCTTAGTACAATGCCCGCCCCAATAAGCCACAAACTACTTTTAAAATTCAAAATTGTAAAAGAGTTGCTAGCTAAGGTCAGAATGCTATAAAGAATAAAAGCAATGAATCCATTGATCGTAGTACAAATAATTGGATTTCTAAGCTCATGAGTTACAACATGCCTGTCAAGAATATTTACCAAAGCAAAGATAAATCCAACGATCAACGCTAAAATAGCCCATAACATTTTTTCGCTTTTGTTACATGTTCAAACCCAAAAATGAGCCATAAATTATCCGTTTTAATTCTTGATTAGTTGGAATTTTTCTATTAGTATAACAAACCCATAGCATTTTATTTAAACAAGATTTATATTGGCTTACTTTAATAAGTTGTTTTGTATTGTATTCTTCTTCGTTAAAATATTTTATTGGCAAGATAGTTATTTGAAAATTTCCATAAAATTCTTTTTTTAATATCTTGTTGTATTTATAATTAGGGATTTTAAAAATCCCAATTTTAGCTAAAGCATATGTTGCAGATAAAAGACAACAAATTGGTTCTGAATTTTTCTTAACTAACACAAGGTTTGGAGTTTTAATATATATCAAACTCTTCTTTCTTTTAATTAATTTTTTAGGAATGCTCTTTAAAAATCTTTCAGACGCTTTTTTAACTTCAGACTCAAAAGCAAAAAAATCCGGAACAATTTTTTCTTTCTTTTTTATTTTTTTCATAAAACTATTAACAAATTTGAACTTATCCATTTTTTTCTTAAATGAATGTCATCTATCCAAATATTTGAAGTTACCTCAAAGCCCCCATCTTTTAAAATTCGCACAATTTGTTTAGCAATTTTTGCACCATTAATATGGTATTGTCTTAACTGTTGTCCAAGGTAAACATGGCTAAATTCTACATTTATTCTTTTTTTCATTTTTAAAATACAAACTGATAAATTATACCAGCAGCAAATACTAGTATCAAAATTGTTGCAATGATCCAATCTATGTGTATAGTATATTCTGGTTTTCTATCACCAAGTTTTTTTGCTTTTAATAACATTAATACAGCTAAAATTCCTGTAATGCCCCCACATATGGCCCCTCCCCATTCTATTGCTGTTACGAAAGTTGCCAGTCTATATTTTGTTAATATTAAAAACCCAATAAAAGGAACAATGACAGCAAGCAACCATGCCCAAAAGTGCTTTATTTTTAAATCTAATTTATACATGTCCCTAATTGCATTACTTAAAGCAAAGCATGCAGTAAACATTGTAAAAACAGCCAACAAGCTAGGAATTTTGCCCAAGGCAATCGTTGCAATTTCGGGAGTTGCCTTGCCAGTGAAACCTACAACTGCAATTGTAAAAACGATATAAGCTATTAAAGGAATCAATGCTCCAATGATAATCGCCTTTTTGAATACATGTTCATTGCCACTAATTTCTTGCTTGACTTCAGGAAGGGCTGAGAAGCTCAAGAATGAGAATAAGATAACACCATAAGGCAAGAACCATTTTATAAGATTGTCAGTTCTGTAAGTTAAATTAGCCAAATTAATTTTGGGCAAAAAGATAATTGCCAACACTACCACAATAGACAAAACAGCAATCAAGCCAAATGTCTCGCCTTCTTTCAATGCCTCAATGCCCTTATAAACAAGAAGCGCGATGATTACAAAAAAGGCAAGACCAAACCACACTGAATAGCTCAGAGTGCCTGTAAAAATAAAACTAAGCACTTGGCCTTCACCAATAAAATAGGCCGTCATAGCAGCATAAATACCAAATATCATGGCGCAAACCATAAGCACCCGAGCCCATTTTCCAAGATATCTGGAAGCATAGCCAGGTAACTGATGCGTTTCTTTTGTCCTTAAAATTACTTCACCAATGTAAAGATTAACAAGCATAATAAGTAAAGCTAGGATAATCATCTGAACCAGGCCAGTTATAAATCCTGCTTTTGCCACAACATAAGGAATTCCCAAAAATCCAGCGCCTATGGCTGTGCCAGTCAAAGTCGCGACAGCTGCGAATAAGCCCCCTTTTTTCATAAGTAAAAAAGCACACAGAGTTTTAAATATCTTTTTAAATCTCTTCAGCTTTATAATCTTGGGGCTAGGGCCTATAGTTCAACGGATAAAACGACCGGCTTCGGACCGGTAGTTGGGGGTTCGAATCCTCCTAGGCCCATTTCACAAAGTATAAAAACGAAGATTTTGTTTTATAGTTGAACAGGAAAAAAGAGGATAGAATGAGAGTTAAAGATATTATGAAAAAAGTTGTAACAATCGACAGAAAAGATACAATTAAACATGCCGCTTCTTTAATGTCCAAAAAGAATATAGGATGTCTTGTTGTTATAGAGGGGAATTTGATTGTTGGGATTATAACAGAGCGAGATATAATCAAGCACATCTCCTACTCAAACTATATTAACGCACCTGTCGAAGACATTATGACGTCCCATGTCATTACAATAGATGCTGATGCGAGTATCGATGAGGCCGCTGACTCGATGTTCCAACACAAAATCAAGAAACTGCCTGTTATTGAAAATGGCAAGTTGTTAGGGATTATCACAGCAACAGACATTATAGCAAATTCAGACTCGATTGACGAGCCTTTCTTGTTCTGATAAGTTTTAAAACTTGAGTCTGCTTGTAAAATTGGGGGCTGTAGTATAGCTTGGTTTAGTATACAGCGTTCGGGACGCTGCGGCCCCGGTTCAAATCCGGGCAGCCCCATTCTTGCATTCTATCACAAAAATCTTTTTATAGGCTCAGAATTAGATAGAAAAGCATTAAAGGGAAAATGGGCCTTCAAGAATTTTTAAAATCATTAAGCGAAGATAATAGTGAAAAATCTCTGCAGAGAATTACAGATTCTATTCTAGATTTCTTTATTTTTGCTATTCCTAAAACTGTCACAGATTTTTATAAAAAACAATACGATTCAATAACCTTGTCAAGATTCTTGAAAGAAAAGGAGAAAGGCAAAAGTTTTTGTGAAAAAGATTATAAAGCTGGCGAGATTGTTTGTAAATACTCTAAATATTTCTATGACAAGAACCTTATGAGCCATTTTTGTAAAGATTCTAATAGGCAGGACACTAGCAAAATAATCAAGAAAAAAGGAGCTCTTTTCCATAGGGGATATTGTTTGTGTTCTCTTAACAACCAGAATAATCAATAAAAAAATTAATGGGCCTTATAGAAAGTAAAGCCCATGTGATCTCCAATATGTAATACCCAACAAACAAGTTTATTGATAGCCCCTTTTATTGACCTACCTCTTATTATATTTCGTCAGAAAGTTCCCAATTTGTTAGATTTTCAAAGAACTTTGCGCATGATTAATAGAAATCTTAATAAATCTCGAGTTTCTTGTAATTTTGAATAAAAAGAGGCAAAGCAAGATGAAATATGAGGATTATGTTGATCTAAGTTATAAGCCCAGCAAGCATGATTTAATCTGCGATTTCTATCTTGAATCAAAACAAGGTGATTTAAAGCGCGTTGCAGGTGGTGTTGCCGCAGAATCAAGCATCGGAACATGGACTGAAACAACGACAATAAAAGATTACATGATGAACCTCGCGGCAACTGTGTTTTCTCTTAAAAAGATTAGCAAACATGCAGCTAACATAAAAATAGCTTATCCTAATAAGCTTTTCGAGCCAGGGAACATGCCGAACATAATGTCAAGTATCGCTGGTAATGTCTTTGGAATGAAAGACATTGCTAACTTGAGATTGAATGATATAACCTTCCCAAAAAATATCATGCAAAGCTTCAAAGGTCCGAAATATGGCCTTGATGGAATAAGAAAGCTTGTTAAGGTTAAGTATCGGCCTTTAATTGGCACGATTGTCAAGCCAAAACTTGGTTTAAATACTTGTGATCATGCGTCTGTAGCATATCAAGCTTGGCTTGGTGGCTGTGACATCGTCAAGGATGACGAGAATCTTGCCAGCCAAAAATTCAACAGATTCGAGGCTCGCTTGAAAGAAACAGTAAAAATGAAAGAAAAAGCCGAAAAAGAGACAGGCGAGCGCAAGATGTATATGATAAACGTAACAGCTGAAACAAAAGAAATGTTAAAAAGAGCAAAGCTTGTTGAGGATTATGGTAACGAGTATGTTATGGTTGATATTATAACTTGTGGATGGAGCGCTTTGCAAACTCTTAGAAATGAAAACTTTAACTTGGTGTTGCATGCTCATCGCGCGGGCCATGCCGCTATTGACAAAAACCCTAGACATGGCATTAGCATGAAAGTCATTGCGCGCTTGACAAGAATGATTGGCCTCGATCAGTTGCATATTGGAACAGCAGTCGGCAAAATGTTCGAGACTCACGAAGAGGTTTTGGAAAATCGCAAAGCATTAGTAGAGCCGTTTTATAGTCTAAAACCGACAATGCCTGTTGCTTCTGGAGGCTTGCAGCCATTGATGATTCCTCAGCTTTACAAGATTTTCGGAAATGATGTTATATTACAGTTCGGTGGTGGCATTCACGGCCATCCTTTGGGCAGTTTAGCAGGAGCAAAAGCAGCTCGTCAAGCACTTGAAGCAACACTTCAAGGCAAAAGTCTTGAGAATTATGCTAAGTCAAAAAGCCTTATTGAACTTAAAGCCGCGATTAAACATTTTTCACAGGATCAGCGCTAAAAGACGTTAAATAAAAGTCCGAATATTAATGGAAAACTTTATAAATCAACCTATTGTCCCATTTATACTAAATTAAATTAATTAAATTGAAAATGGCAGGAGAAAAACCAAACTTTAACGTCGTGTTTATTGGACACGTAGACCACGGAAAAAGTACAAGTATCGGGAGATTGATGTATGAATCGGGAAAGTTCAGTGAGCAAGAGCTTCAGAAGATGAAGGACATCGCTGACAAGCTTGGAAAGAAAGGTTTCGAATTCGCTTTCGTTATGGACAGGCTTAAAGAAGAGAGAGAAAGAGGCTTGACAATCGACTTGTCTTATCAGAAGATTATTACGAAAAAATTCCAGGTCACAATAATAGATGCTCCAGGGCACAGGGATTTCGTTAAGAACATGATAACAGGGACAAGCCAAGCTGATGCAGCTATATTGACAGTAGCCGCACAACATGGAGTCATGGCTCAAACAAAGGAACATTTATGGCTTTGCAGGACAATGGGCGTAGAACAACTTGCAGTCCTAGTGAATCAGATGGATACAGTGAATTACTCGCAAGAGAAGTTCAATAAAGTCAAGGAAGATGTAACAGCTTTATTGAAAACGGTCGGCTACAAGCCCGACAAAGTCCAGTTCATAGCGGCTAGTGCTTTCGTCGGAGACAACATAACAAAAAGAAGCGACAAGATGCCATGGTACAATGGGCCTACGCTTCTTGAGATGTTTGACTTGTTTGAGATGCCTAAGAAACCAGTTGACTTGCCTTTGAGAATGGCTATCCAGGATGTTTACACCATAACAGGTGTAGGAACGGTTCCTGTAGGCAAGATTGAAACAGGTAAGATAAGGCCGAATGATAAAGTTATCATTTTGCCGGCGAAATCAGGCAAGGGCATCACAGGCGAGGTCAAGACAATCGAGATGCATCACGAGTCATTGCCAGAGGCAGTGGCCGGAGACAACGTTGGCTTGAACATAAGAGGTATAGGAAAAGGAGATTGCGCTCGAGGAGATATTATCGCTCCGCAAGACAATCCCCCCTCTATAGCAGAGGAGTTCACAGCACAAGTAGCAGTCATCAACCATCCTACTGTAATCGCTAAGGGCTACACTCCGGTGTTGCACATACACACGGCACAGGTGCCCGCCCAGTTCGTCGAACTTCAGAAAAAACTTGATCCTAAAACTGGCCAAGTTGCTCAGGAACATCCTGACTTTTTGAAGAACGGCGATGTTGCGATAGTGAAGATAAAACCAATGAAACCTTTAGTGATTGAGAAGCAAAGTGTCAACCCTCACATGGCAAGGTTCGCGGTGAGAGACGCAGGACAAACCGTAGCAGCAGGCATATGCATCGACGTTGTAGTTAAGAAATTGTAATTTAAGTTTTATTTTTTGATTTCCACTTTAATTTTATTTTGTACTTTTTCTATTTTTTAAACGTAGCGATAGCTCTAAGAAAATAAAAAAAGAAGAAAAACAAAAAGAAAAAATAAAAAACAGAAAAAACAAACAAAAAGATAGGTTTATTTCTTAAAAAGCCAGCTTATCATGTATAGCGCTGAAATTCCTACTAAGGCATAGACTATCGTTGCGATAATGCTTGTGCCGAAAATTGCATAAACTAAATTAAAGTTGAAAACTGCAAATCCCCAGTTCAAACCGCCGATAATAACTAAGATTAGGGCTATCCAGTCAATTATGCTTTTCTTTGCCATTGTTACCTCCTTTTAATATATTCTATAAAACTAGAACTTATTTAAAGTTTTTGAATTGAGATCATTAAACTAAAATCAAGAACAAAAAATTGAAAGAAAAAAAGGCCAGCCCCCTTTCGAGAGCTAGCCGAGAACCCAAAAGGCTAAGGGGAACATGAAATTAAGCTTGGCTCTTTCCTGTTACTATTCTTATTTATCTCATGAATTCAACGCCCAAGTCTGACATGACTGGTGTTGGCGCAGATTCAGAGTGTCTTGAGTGTCCAAGCACATAAGGTGATTTGACGCCCGTGACTATTGTAATAACACGAACACGTCCTTTGAAGTCTCTATTGATTCTTGCTCCAAGGATCACCTGTGCGTCTGGGCTCAAGTTTTCTGTAACAAGCTGGCCGATGTTGTTGAGCTCTTCAAGTTTCAAGTCTTCGCCGCAAATTACATGGATTAAAGCTCCGCTTGCTCCCTTGTAATCAATATCAAGCAATGGATGTGACAATGCTTGCTTGACTGCTTCTTCGACTCGATTCTGAGTGTCGCTTTCGCCTATTCCTATACAAGAAACATCACCGTTTTTCATGATAGCGGAAACGTCTGCATAGTCTAGGTTAATTAATGATGGGATTGTGATTGTTTCAACAATGCCCTTGACCATTGTAGCGATTAACTCGTTCGCCACTGCAAATGCCTGTTCCACAGGCAAGTTCCCTGCTATGTCCACTAGTCGATTGTTATCTATGACTATCACAGTGTCCGTGTTGTCTCTAAGAGTCTGCAAGCCAAATTCTGCTTTGTCTATTCTTGCTCGCTCTGTCTCGAACGGCATTGTAACTACGCCTATTGTAACTGCACCAACCTCTTTTGAAAGTTGTGCGACAATTGGGGCAGCTCCTGTGCCAGTCCCACCACCCATTCCTGCGATAATGAAAACCATGTCTGCGCCACTGATAGCTTTCTTGAGCTCAACGATAGCTTCTTTGGCAGCCTCGCGACCTTTTTCAGGATAGCCGCCGCAGCCAAGGCCTCGAGTCAATTCTTTTCCTATGAGAATCTTCTCGTCTGCTTTGCTAACGCTTAGATGCAAAGCATCGGTGTTTGCAGCATAAACAGTCGCGCCCTGGATTCCCTTATTGAAAAGCCAGGTTATCGCATTGCAGCCTGCTCCGCCTACACCAACGACCTTGATTGTCGCTTTTCCTGCTTTAAGCTCGTCGAAGTTAATGCCATATTTTCCAGCTCCGTCAATAGCTTCTTTTGCAAAATCAAGTGCCATTTTCTCTTTTTTCCTATTTTTCTCTTTTTAATTTAAATTCATTAAAACCCAGCCAAAAACGAAATGTTTATAAACTGGATTTAACTTAATTTTTTAAATAGAAAAAAAAGAGTTTAACAACTCGAGAAAAGAATTCACACCTCTTACAAAGGAAAAATTATTCGATATTTCCCCCGAAAGTCGAATAATTTTTAAATTTTATTTAATAATTCTAGCTACAATTAATTTAAATATCTTGTTGCAAGTTAAAATATATATTGTGAAATATATATTATAGTGTATAAATAAAACCTGAAGGTTTTTAGGTAGTTTTAGATAGTTTTTTATATTAATCTATATTAAAAATTCAAGAATATAACATGGAAAAAGAGAAGCTTGAGAAACTTGTTGGAAAGAAAGTGAAGATTATTTTAGAAAAACAAATTTTTCAAGGCTTTGTTCTAGAAGCTTATGACCCCTCTATTGTTCTGCTCAAGCTCAAGAGCGGCTATAACATAGGCATAGAAAAATCCAAGATAAAGAATATCGAAGAGATAAAAGAAAAGCAAGAAGCCAAGGAAGAGATTAAAGAATTAAAGTTCAAAGCTAATCTGCCCGAAGTTTCAGTCATTGTTACAGGTGGCACAATATCTTCGAGAATTGATTACAAGAGCGGTGGCGTGATGCCACTGACAAAGCCTGAAGACATACTAGCGGCAGCCCCAAAGCTCGGCGAGATAATCAAGCCTGTAATCACGAGCCCCTTTATGATATGGAGTGAGAACACAACAGCAGATGATTGGAAAGCGCTGGCCAAGACAGTCGAAAAAGAATTGAACAAACCAAACATCAAAGGTTGCATAATTTTGGCAGGGACAGACACCCTGCACTATATAGCTGCAGCATTATCATTTATGCTAGGAAAATTAAACAAGCCAGTCGTTTTAACATGTTCGCAACGAAGCATTGACAGAGGCTCGACAGACGCTTTGTTGAATTTGACTTGTGCGGCTTATGCTGCGCTCAGCGACATTGCCGAAGTAATGATCGTATCGCATGCCACTATTAACGATAATTTTTGTTTTGCTTTGAGAGGAACGAAAGTAAGAAAAATGCACACGAGCAGACGAGACACATTCAGGCCGATAAACACCAAGCCCATAGCAGCGATTTATAATGATGGTAAAATAGAGTTTTTCAGCGATTTCAACAAAAGAAATGACAAGAATAAAGTCCATGCAGAACAATTCTTTGAAGAGAAAATTGCACTAGTCAAATGGCACCCTAATGCTTCGCCAATGCTCTTGGACTTTTATCTAAAAAACGGTTATAAAGGTGTTATCATTGAAGCTACAGGCTTCGGGCATGTGGCGAGCTCTGGAAAATTCACATGGACAAACAAATTGAAAGAAGCTATCAAAAAAGGAATGCTCATCTTTTTCGCGCCCCAGACCTTGTATGGAACTTTAGATCCTCTTGTCTATTCTGCTGGGCGAGAGTTTGAAAAAATTGGAATCGTGTTCTTGAGAGACATCCTGCCCGAGACAGCCTATGTTAAACTTGGCTTCATCCTCGGAAAAGAACAAAACCCTGAGAAAGTCAAAGCATTAATGATGCAAAATATTGCAGGCGAGTTCAATTCACGCCTTAGCGAGAAGGATTTTCTTGTCTAAGCGCTTTGTACTCTTCTTTCCCAGCTACCTTCCTAATATAATTATAAGAATTCAACAGCGTGGCATATACAGGATTATAATTGGGATTTTTCTCGAGCATTTCTAATGTTTCTTCAATTTTCTGAGCTCTCGAAGTTTTCCCGTTTTGAGAATCCTCCTCCTTTAACAAAAAGACTATTGCATGTTTCTTGAGTTTTTCTGAATTTCCGCCATGCTCGACACTAATGACGTAGGCTAAATCCTTGGCTTCGTTGACTACAATCTTAATCAATTCTTTTACCGAACTAATATCAAAAGCATTGTCCAATATCATATTATCTCGAATCTAGCTATATTTTTATACTTTTCCTTTGTTGTCACTAAAAAGTCGTTGTAAGGCTTGTAGAAAGTAAATCTCTATAACAAAGAGATTTACTATTTTTTCTG
>JBNAVB010000012.1:0-20223 GCA_049699715.1 Candidatus Pacearchaeota archaeon
CAGAAAAAATAGTAAATCTCTTTGTTATAGAGATTTACTTTCTACAAGCCTTACATTTTATCACAACAATTAAAATATTAAAATCTAAAAATTTATAAGTTTGTTTTTGCTTGATTTATTAAAAAAGAGGGAAGTGAGAAGATGCCGGAAGATATTATAATTGGGAGAGATGAGAGCGATAAGAAGAAGTTCGGTGATGAGGGTTTGATTAATTTAGGAAAGCATTTCGTCAAGATGGGCCAGATTACTTCACTGAGCAATAGGGTTATGATGGATGTTGCGCGAGCGCATGTTGTTCTTGTGGCAGGAAAACGCGGCAGTGGGAAATCATATACTTTGGGGGTTATTGCCGAAGAAATAAGCAATTTGCCCCCGAGTGTTGCTCAAAATATCGCAGTTATTATTTTTGATACAATGGGGATTTTCTGGACAATGAATTACAAGAATGAAAAAGAAACTGAGTTATTGAGGCAATGGAATATTGAATCAAAAAGGCTTCCTGTTCGGGTTTTTGTTCCTTATGGTTTTGCAGAAAAATGGCGTGAGCGAGGAATCCCCGTTCATAAGGAATTTGCGTTGAAAGTGCCCGACATCACAGCTGATGAATGGTGTTTGACTTTTAATGTTAGTTTTGTTGATCCTGTTGGCGCGGTTATTCAGGGTGCTGTCACAAGACTTCAGGAGGATTTGGAAGATGGTTTGATAAAAGATTTTGACATTGATGATATAATCAAAACAATTCGCGCTGATAAGGAAGCAGGCACGCATGAGAAACACGCTGCAGTTAACTTGTTCGAGGCTGCGAAGACCTGGAAGATTTTTGCGGGCAAACGCGAGAAAGGCACTGCAATCTCAGATTTGATAAAACCTGGAGAGACATGCGTTATTGATTTGAGCTGTTATAGCAGCATCGGCACTGTGAATGTAAGAGCTTTGGTGATAGGGCTTGTGAGCAAAAAACTTTTCAATGAGCGAATGGAAGCGAGAAAACATGAAGAAATCGAAGCTGTAAGGCATGGGCTTGATTATCTTTATTACAAGCAAAAAAGAGAAATGCCGCTTGTTTGGATTTGTATTGATGAGGGCCATGAATTCTTGCCTTTGCACGGCAAGACTGCAGCTACTGATGCATTGATCCAGCTATTGCGAGAGGGAAGGCAGCCTGGGATAAGTGTTGCTATTGCTACACAACAGCCAGGACAAATTCATCACGATGTCATGACTCAAAGCGATATTGTTATTAGTCACAGGGTTACTGCAAAGCCAGACATTGACTCATTGAACTATATAATGCAGACTTATCTCCTCGCTGACATTAAAACCTATTTAGACAATTTGCCCCGATTGAAAGGAAGCGCGATAATATTAGATGATAATTCTGAGAGAATTTACCCAATGAGAGTCCGTCCTAGATTCACATGGCATGGAGGCGAAGCTCCGACTGCGGTCAAAGTCAAAAAGAGAATCTGAAAATTATTCTAGCTTCGATTTAAAATTATTTAGAACCCCAACAGTTGCCATAAAAATCAAAAAAAGGCGGGCATGTAGCCGCATTTTTGCATGAAGAGCAATAGTTCTTTTTGAATTTTTGCACTTCAAATTCTTGCTGAATCTTTAGCTCTTCCGCAAAAGTCATCTCTTTTGCTTCAAATTTTATCTCTGACTTATGTGGAATTGTTTTGGTTTGTAATCTTTGTCCCATTTTTATTTTCTTTTTTATTTT
The DNA here is from genome assembly GCA_049699715.1 of Candidatus Pacearchaeota archaeon. Lineage (GTDB taxonomy): Archaea > Nanobdellota > Nanobdellia > Pacearchaeales > UBA284 > JAVZYK01. The sequence goes on from JBNAVB010000012.1 coordinate 1,724, forward strand.
TTTTGGTTTTATGTTGTATTAATCGGGATTTATAAACTTTTGTGGGTTTAAGGCTCATTTAGGATATAGTTACTATTATTTAATGACAAAAAAAGCGAAAGATTTATAAGCTTCCTAAGGTTATATTCTCCATGTACAAATTAGTAGAAGACCTCTGTGAAGAGGGGGTATTATTCAACAGAGAGAATTACGGGCTAATCTATTCTTTCGGGACTCTCTCTGAGTTCAAAGATTTGGCCGGTGAGAAACCCATAGACTACTATTCAAGGGGCAAACTTTTCTTGAATTTGCTCAAGAAAAAGGATGAGGACAGCGAGCCGATTAATGAGTTTGAGTTGTCTTTCAACCGCTTTTTGATGAGCGCATGGCAAAGTTTCATAGATATTATAGATCATCAACGAGGTGTTTTAAGCAAAGAAAGAAAACGATTACAAGAAAAATCCCCCGATTTTGTCGCAGAATGGCCCAAAGAAGAGATAGGCATTTTGGAATCAGATTTAAAATATATCAGGGCTAAAGTTATAGATGAACAAAACCCATCTTATCAAGATACTTGTCAGTTGCCCTCCTTTTTCAAAAGAGTTTTTACACTCGCTGAAAATGTGAAGGCCACGAGAGACCAAGGAAAGATAAACACGTTTTGGGCTGCCCTTGGTGCTTACTTGTCTGAGAGTTTTGATAGATATATGAAACAGAAGACAAGAGAGGGTTCTGTCACATGTACAGACTATAATCGAGACATGTTGTTCAGACATTTTGTGATTCAGCCCCTTTTAAAACATCTTTTTAATAAAATAAAAAACGGGATGGAAGGCTATGTGGGGGGTGCCTCTTTCCTTTTAAGTGGGATTGATCTGGCAATTGTCCAACGAGGTTTAGTCAATGAACTTGAGAAAGAGAATACTCTAAAGAGGATGTTGCTGTATCCGGGGCTACTAATTCCAGAAGGGGCCGAAGCCGGAGGATTAAATTTTAAGGCTTATACCAACATAAAAAAATTATCACGAGAGTACAGCATGGAAATATTTTCTTCGGATGGATTATTCGAACAAATTTTTGGAGGAGAAAAAAAGGGAGAAAAAGTAAATGCCCTTGTTAGCCTTATCAAAAACTCTCACGATAGAAATAAAACACTAGAACTTTTATCTTATAATCAAGCTGTCCTAAAAAATCTTCCTTCTCGAATAAGAGACAAATTTGAGTCATTAGGCCTTCATGAAGCCGATCTTAGAAATTTCCGAGAACTTTCCAAATTATTACAAAAACAAGACTGGCTGATTCATGTTATATATCGCTATATCGTAGATATTTCGAATGTTAAAGAATTGAGGGGGCAGGAAGGGAAATTATATCACGAAAAAAAATTAATAGATTTCTCAGGTAAAAGGCCAGTATTCAGCACCTTATTATTCCCACTTGTATGGCAACTAGACATGGTGTCCTCTGATGATGTAAAAAACTCAATAAGAAAAAATTTACAAGAAAAACTTCAAACTGAAAAAATCCCCGAAGTACAAATAAATGACATATACAACCAGATTCATTCTGTTTGGATAAGACCAGAACGACAGGCGGATATTAGTTTCGAAGATATACCGCAGAGAGAAAAGCCCAAATCAGCACTTATGGAAGTAGCATCTCCTTATGGAATAAAATATGTAGATAATTTGGCAGGAGGTGATGCTGAAGGGGTTTATTTTGAAGGAGAATGGATCGCACTAAAATGGTTATTTTCACTCAAAGGATTTTATGATAAGTTATATCATAAAGGAGATACGGCCAAAGAATTTGGATGTAATTTCTTTTATCGTAGTGCTGCAGCTTGGGGAACAACTAAAGACCTTAGAGAAGACACAGAGTTCATGGGTACCCTATCTTTTTTAGGTAACTCTGGAAAGGAAAGTGGGGGATATATCTATTATAAAGATGCAAAAGGCATTGAAAGAAGAATAAAAAATGAAATAATAATGTTTGCTGCACGAGATAATGCTGACAAAAGTACACTGTATAACTTGTTCGAAAAGATAAAAGAAGAACATGCTGATTTGAAGAAAATATTGGATAATAAAAATAAAGATCCAAAATTTTGGAATGAATTGCCATTGCCATTAAGAAATGCTGTTGAAGAACAATTGAAGAAAAATCCAAGATTACATATAGACCTTATGGAATATAAAATCCCTCACGCTGAAAAAGATAGTCCGTACAAAAGAGTACTGGAAGATCTAGAAGGGACAGTATATTACAAAAGTGAACTGACAGATATGGATATCTTCCCCCTGGGGAAATATATAGACAAAACAGGAAAAAGATCCTGGAATTTTAATATATATGCGGTTTTATGTGAACCTTTTCAACTCCTAAAAAAATTTTTTGAGTTGTATCAAAAAGCAAACTATGGGGACAATAGCAATGGGGACAGCAGCAATGCTCCATAAGTGTTATCACTTTAAAATGGAAAACTTTATAAAATCAAAAAAACTATACAAGGAGAAGATAAAATGGAAGATTCCGATAATTTTAGTATAACTGGGGATGTTGAAAAACTTAAGAATTCTAGTTTAACTAAACTCGTGAATGCCGAGTTTGGGTGGCTTACCAAACGCAGAAGTGCCGATGGCGAGATTGAAGTCACAATAGCAAGTTATATCCAAAGTCCAAAGAAAAGTCTAATAACCGCCATCCAAAAAGGACAGATTAAAAGTAAATATTGGAAAGAACCTAATCCTGAAAAGGCCATAGAGCTATTGAAAAAAGAAGAGGAGAAATATAACGATGGAATGTATCTGCAGATATTGCCTGCTAGAATCCGGGAGATTTTGCATTATGTCACCGGTTTAAAAGTAGAAGAAAATGAAAGGGCTTCTTACTTTAGGAGAGATCCTGAAAAGACAATACAGTTCTGGAGCAAAAGTTTTAAGGATTCTAGATGTATTATAAAATATTTCGAAGAATTGCCAATACCTCAAGAGATAGAATCCCTATACGGGGAATCAGACTTAGAATTTTTGGGTGAATGGCGTGAAATTAAACCAGAAAAAAGCGAGGAAGAATATTTGTTCTCAACAGAAGATATTCCTGATAATATCCCCATCCCTACAGGAACGGTTGATGTCAAAGAAAGTGCAGAACCGGGTGAAATTGAGGTTCCTAAAGATGAAAACATTATAGGCTCGGGAAAACGGAAAGACGCGCGAAAAGAAAAGAAAGAGGAAGAAAAACAAAATATAAATCAGATAAAAAAAAGAGAGGAGATTGCGAGAAAAAAAGAGAAACATCTCATGTTAAATTTTGGATTGGTGATTCAAGGCCAAGCATCTGAAATAGAATTCGAAAATTTCAAGAATGATTTACTCGGCATGATTAAATCAAAAACAGATTTATATCTCGAAGCCAGAAAACAATACTCTTATGGTGACTCCTCGCAAGGAAAAATAAGGGTACAGTACGTTTACAAAATAGAAAATCCTCTAGATAATCTTGCTGCTGAAATAATTCAAGACATGGTCCAAGATCAGTTGACTCTGTATCCGGGCAAGGCTAAAGACCAAGAGGATATAGAAGCTATCCTTGGAGGATACGAGGATAGATATCTTGATGGGGAGCCAAGCATGAGAGAGCATATAAAAGCCCGTGGGAAGAAAAAATTATATAATATGGGTTTACAGTGCATTTATGATAACGCATTGGATTACGAAATACTTGGGGGCGACGATTCAATGCCAATAATTGCATGGGATAAAAACAAGAGCAAGCGGTTTTATGTGCATTTTGTACCCTGGTTTGAGGGCTTAGGGGATACAGATGCCGACTGGAGTTGGATTGGTAATGCTAAAGAATATTACGAGAATTTAAAAGCTAAGCAACAACAAGCGGGGGGTTTGGCTAAGATTGTAAAAGGAATTGGTAATGGAATCAACAGACTTTTCAAATCAAAAAACGAAGAGGAGTCAAAGGAAACAAAAAAAGAGGTGCAATTTACGCAATCTACTACGGATAGCACAGGAGGGATTTACTTGGGTTCACAAGTAATAACTGTAAGGAGCAAAGATGAATATGCAATTCAAAAAATCATAGAGTCTTATGCCCTTGCTAAAAAGACTTTATACACGCCACCAAGGTAAATTTGTAAATACAGGTTACAAATATTTACAACCATAATTTAATATTCTCATTCTTGCTACAAATTATAATTATACTAAGGATTATACGAAGGTTTTTAAAATAAAATAGCTTATTTATTCCATGAAGAAAGAAAAAAGGGGTATAACAAACATAGAGATGATTGTGGCTGTAACAATATTTATTTTCTCTGTGATACTTGTTATTTATTACATTACTTTTGTGGGATTAAGACAAGAGCCTGCGGAAATTTTCCTGGCAACGCTTGAAAAAGCTCTGAGAAATGAGACTGAAGTAACTTACAACATCACTTATCTGGAAACTTATGGCGGGAGCCAGGGCATGGGCGATTGTATAAATGTCTCTAGACACTTGAGTATTGTTGATGTCCTTAATGTGTCTATCATAGAGCACTCTCAGAACTCCCGCGTTAATTTTAATGTTACTAGTGATTGGCTTTTGATTAATAATTCTGGCTCATCGTCACATACTTTTGAGATTTATGCTTTCCCTTATAAAATCAATGCAAATGATGAACTTAATTGTAATAATATCATTTCTTTGGTCGAGGGGCAAGGCTACAACTATAGTATCGTGAGCGAAGGCAAGGTTTTTGTCTACGACAAATTGTCCAATTTAGACTATAAGACATTCAAGGAACGTTGGAACATGCAAAAAGATTTTTACATTTCTGTAATGAATGCAACCGGAACCGCCTTGTTTGCTATAGGAACTCCCGCAAGTATTTTAGGAGTGCCTGTGAGGGCATCTCAGTTCAAGGCGAAAATGATATTCCCTATAGGGAATATCAATGATATAATGATTAATTTACAGGTTTGGTGAAATGGTGAGTAAAATGGTGAATAAAACGAATAGATTTATTAAAAACAAGAAAGGATGGCTGACGATTGTTGAGGTGGTAATCGCCATACTGATTTTGTTTGGTTTTGTGTTTATTGCTATGTCTAAACAGGCCCAGGAATCTAGGGCATTGCAAGGCGAGCCCTCGCTGTTTGAGGTAGCAAACTTCTTGACTGTTAGAGCACAAGAAAATGCTACGATCAGAAATTCTGTTTTGTCTGACAATAGTATGACAACTGAAATGTTGAGATATGAAGCCCAAAGAATCAATGCTAGGCTGAATGTCAGCGCAAGCAGTGTTGATATCGGAGGAATCTGCAGTTTTACACTTGCTGATAAGGAAGTCTATAGCGCGACCGCAATTATTGCTTCAGATTCCTCGAGTTACAATCCAAAAAAATTGTGCGTGTTTTTATGGCAGGAATAAATCTTTTAAAAAATTTAATCAAAAGACAAAAAAGCGAAAGGAGGTAGAAAATGGCATATGAAACTTTTGAGCATGAAGCAGATATAGGGATTAGGGGCAAGGGTACGAGTATCGAAGAAGCCTTTCAAGAGGCTGCCAAGGCATTATTTGATGTAGAAGTTGATGTGAAAAAAGTTAGTGCGTTAAAAGAAGTAAAAGTTAAATGCCAAGCTTCAAACATTGAAGAGCTTTTTGTTGAATGGTTAAATGCTCTGTTGAGTCAAGCTTCAGTGCGCGGCATGGTTTTTTCAAAATTTAAAGTTGTGATTAAAGAGAAAAACGATAGGTTATTTAAGTTAGAAGGAGTTGCTAAAGGTGAGGGGTTTAATGCTGAAAAGCACAATATTAAAGATGAAGTCAAAGGCGCTACCTACTCTCAGCTTAAAGTTCATCAAGATAAAAAAACAAAAAAGTGGATTGCACAGTGTATAGTTGATGTATAGAGTAAAGGATAGAAAAATGGAAATATCTAAATTTAAGAAAGTTAGTGATTATGAATGGGAAATTCCTGTGAGTGGCTTAATGAGAGTTCCTGGATTGATTTTCGCTTCTAAGAAACTTGTTCAAGAGATGGATGAGAAGGTTTGGGAACAGGTTTCTAATGTTGCTATGCTCCCCGGGATTCAGCGAGCCTCTATAGCAATGGCAGATGCTCATTGGGGTTACGGATTTCCTATCGGCGGTGTTGGTGCATTTGATGCTGACGAGGGTGTTGTGAGTGTTGGTGGAGTAGGTTTTGATGGCGGTTGTGGTGTTCGTAGCTTAAAGACGGATTTAACTTTGAAAGAAGTCCAGCCTAAAATAAAAGAAATTGTTAATATTTTATTTGAAACCGTTCCTGCTGGTTTAGGCTCTAGGGGCAAGATTCTTTTACAAGACAAAGAAGTTAATGAAGTTTTGACCCAAGGTGCTAAATGGGTTGTTGAAAAAGGTTATGGAATCGAAGAAGACTTAGAATTTATTGAGGATAAGGGCACTATAAAGGGCGCGATGCCAGAAGCAGTGAGTGCAATGGCAATGAAACGTGAGAAAAAACAGGTTGGCACGCTCGGAAGTGGCAATCATTATCTTGAAATTCAGTACATCGATGAAATTTATGATGAAGAAGTGGCAAAGAGGTTCGGCTTGGAAAAAAACCAGATTTTTGTTTGGATTCATTGTGGTTCAAGAGCCTTGGGGCATCAGATTGGAACCGATTATCTGAAAGTTTTGGCTGATGCCTCTCGAAAGTATAACATTCCAATTCATGAGCGCGAGCTTGTGTGCGCTCCTATTAACTCTGAAGAAGGAAGGCGTTATTTTGGAGCAATGTGTTGTGCTTTGAATTATGCACATGCCAATAGACAAGTTATTGCTCATTTGGTTCGCCAAGGCTTTGAAAAGGTTTTTCCTAAATCTAAAGTCGAGACATTTTATGAAATTTCTCATAATTCTTGCAAAGCCGAAAAGCACTCAATTAATGGCAAGAGCAAAGTAGTTTATGTTCACAGGAAAGGTGCTACTCGAGCTTTTGGGCCTGATCGAGAAGAGCTTCCTAAAGTTTATAGAGCTCTGGGGCAGCCAGTCCTTATCGGAGGGACAATGGGAACCTATTCATATATCTTACATGGGACTAAAGATGGCGAGAAAGCTTTCTATAGTGCTTGTCATGGAGCAGGGAGAGCAATGTCAAGAACTTCTGCAAAGAAAAAATTCTGGGGCTCTACGCTTATCAATGAGCTTGAAGCAAGAGGCGTTTATGTTAAAGCACATAGCATGAGCGGCCTGGCTGAAGAAGCGCCTTTAGCTTACAAGGCAGTTGAGGATGTTGTGGATGCAATTCATTACGCTAATCTCTCTAAGAAAGTCGCGAGACTTAAACCAATAGGTAATATAAAGGGTTAATTTTTACAATCCCCTTTGTTTTGCAGCTATTTTACAATTATCAATATAAAATGCGGGGGTGTGTCTAACAATTAAAAGTAAATTTGTTTCTGCTCTTAATAACAACCTAATCTGATAGCACAATACTCTCGACGCTATTCTTGCTCTTGTAACAGTTATATTTCTTGTCTTAAATCTGTCTCTGTAGCTGTTGGTCAAACTTCCAAACAAGCTTTCTCCCCTTCCTCGCTGTCTGTAGCCAAGTCTATGTTCGGGCATTCTATAAAGCCTTCTTGCTTTCTTTCTATAATAACCACGCCATCTGTTCTTGTTTGGACAAATGATTGGCGTGTAGCCTTTTCTGAATAAGATGCCAATTGCCTCATTGTTGTCAAACCAAGCATCTCCATAAAGCAGTTTTTCTTTAGTTGGTGGGGCTGGCGGAACCGCCTCATCGACAGGAGAGGCAACACTTTCATTGTTGAAACTAATCCCAACAGGATAAACTGTTCTTTTAGCAATTTTGTTGCAGACAAAAATCTCTGCTTCTTCGATGTTCCAGCTCGTAAACTTTGTTGAGTCAATCACCGAGAACATCGTCGATAGCAGCCTATCTAGCAGAGCGCCAGCTATAGCAATGATTTGTGCTACAGCCAGAAGAATTTCCTCTTTGTTTTCCCAGTAAGCTATGACTGAATGATCGACTCTTTCTCTACATACTTGCTCGCTTAGCCTTACTTCTGCTCCTCTCAAACTTTTTCTGTTATAATCCTTGAGTACAATAAGCATGACATAGTCAACAACATTGCGCTTTGGTTTTGTTCCCTTGCCTTTTTTCTCATAAGAAAAACTCTCTTTGTAGTTTCCCTTAGCCTAGCAAGGATAGGATTTAAATCCTCAACTTTCGTATCCCATCTGCTAAGCATTTTAGCACCTCCTTTAGTTTTTAACAGCTGAGGGAGGTGATATTTAAAAGAATTATTAGACACGCTCAAAATGCGATAAAATTTAAATAGCCAAAAGCCATTAAAATTAATAAAAAAGATAGACATCGGCTATGAAATGGTAATTTCTAAAAGGATAGATTACAGAAAAAGAAAAGGGCGAGAGGTTTTCTTTGGAATGCCTTTTCTGCCACTGCTTGTGTTTCTTTTACTTATAATTGTTCTTCTGATACTGCCGCCGGCGAGTATGATTCAACCATCAGTTGAAAGAACAGCCCAAGTTTCTGAGTTTTATAATATCCCTATAACGGGCGCGGTTGTCAGTGGACTAAACATGACTAAAACGCAGTATTCTCCCGGCAAGTCACTTGAGGGCGATTTTGTAGTGAGATTTTATCCGAGCGATTTAATCCCTTGGAATGCGACTGCAAATTTTAGTATTACCTCAATTAAATGCAAACATTATTATGTTTGCTCATTCGGAGACAAAGTGCCTTGGGAAAAATACAACAAAACACTTGGGAGGTGTGTGAATGTTTCGAACTGGATTAATGGCCCTTGGAGTGATGAATGCCTTGAAAATTACAATGTTTATCCATGCGCTGGCAATGTGACATGTTGTGCGCCCGGCATGGGACAAGGAAGTTATTATTATAATCTTAATTGTACAGGCAACAAGGAATGCTGGGATAAATGTGCAAGTGTTACTGAGAAGAAATTGATAGACTTAATTGCACTTTCTAACTCTCCTTACAATGGGAATTACACGATCGGAAATTATTACAATGCCAATGCTTCTGGCTCTTCTGGGCAGTTGTCTGGCTATGGCATTGGGTTTGGCTATTGTTATCCTAGCGGTTTGCTAGGGCAAAGGTATTATGGGCCCGGAGTTACTGGCTATGCAGCTGGCGGTGGGTCACAACCATCCAAGCCAGACTTGTTTGTGGAAAAAATTTATATCCAGGAATTCGGAACACAGCCGCCATCTCCGCCACGTCAAGCGAGTGGAGTTACAGGAGTTTCGGGCGGCGGAATAAGTGGCGGAACAAAAAAAGTTTATGCTAAAATAAAGAATAACGGAACATCGGGCGCGAATAATTTTGTTGTGCGGGCTGAATGGAATTCCATTCCTTATATGCCAAGTCCCGGGAATTCTAAAGAAGAAAATGTTGCTTATTTGGGCCCAGGCCAGAACTATACATTTGAAATAAATAACCTAGAAAGCATCAAGAATCTCGAGCTTACTGTAACCGTGGATTATTACAATAGTGTTAACGAAACCAATGAAGACAATAATGAGAAGAGAACTTTTCTTGGTTGTTTAGATATTGATGGTAACAATACACAAGACAAAGCAAAATGCTATGACTTTACAGAGCAATATGTCTATGAGGATTATTGTGATAGCGATGTCGAAGAGCGACTTTATGAGTACACTTGCCAGCCCCCAATGTATGCTTGGCCTTTCGATAAAGTTTGTTCTGCGACTCTAGTTTCTTGCGAGCAAGGTTGTGAAGATGGGAGATGCATTAGTGCTCAACCAATGTGCAGGGATACTGACAATGACAATATCACTAATCCAGATCCTTTTGTTTTTGGTTCATGTTATATCGAAGGAAGTCCATTTCCAGTAAGGATCGACGATCAATGTAAAGATTCTTATATTTTAATTGAACAAGATTGTAATCAAGACCAATGCCAAGGGACAGAGATCAACTGCACGCAATATGGGATGGTTTGTTTCAATGGTGCTTGTCAATCGCCGCCGAAGCCTGATTTAATCATCGAAAAAATTGGAAGGAGCTCTGATTTCAAAAAAGCAAAGATAACAATTAAAAACATAGGTAATGAAACTGTTTCTACCCCTTTCAGCTTGTTTATTAACATCACTGAAGGGGTTAATGCTGTAGAAATTATCCCTATCACAAGCTCTTTGGGCCCTGGCGCTAATTACTCTAAGGAAAGTGCTACAAATATCGAAGGAAAAAGTGTTAGAGTTACGGCTGTTGCTGACTTTTACAATAATGTAAGCGAGGAAAATGAAGGAAACAACAATAAGACGGATTATCTTCTGCCTTACACTTGTGACAATTGGCTTGTCTCTAATGTCTATAGGGTTGATTTAGGTTCTAGCTTGAATTTGAAAGCTCCTAGTGTTGAGGGCATTTATCTTTTGAATGTATCATTTAATTATGGCAACATTAACATGAGCAAAAGTTCTATTATGCTCACTGTTGCGCAGCCACAGACAAAGAAAGCATGCCGTAACAATGAATGTACTTTAATTGAATGCTATCCCCCTAATTGCAATGACACTTGCAGTAGCAATTCGGATTGTAGAGAGCCTGGCGGATGTTACGAGAATTGGCAATTCACTACATGGACCGAGTGCATCAATGGCAGGAAACAACGCGAGTGCTATGATGCTAACAACTGCGGTACAACAGAAGTCAAGCCGCTAGCATGTTTGCAAGTTGGCACGAAGTTTATAGAAACTCAAAATTGTTGTGTTCAAGCATGGAGCTGTGATGAGTGGAGTGCTTGTTATGAGGATCAGGGCGCATGGATTCAAAGCATGACATGCAATGATCTAAATAGATGCAATGCGCAGAATGTGAGCTATACTCAGTTGAGAGAGTGTTGTAGTGAAGATTGGCAGTGCACATGGAGCCCTTGTATTAACGGCTTTGAAACTTTAACATGCCAGGAGCTAAACAACTGCGGCACTAATTTCACAAAGCCGCAAGAACAATCAAGAGGATGTAAAGTTAGTGCTAAAGCCGCTGTTGCATGGTGGGTTGTTATGATAATAATTATTGCGATCATTGTTGTGACTGTCATTGTACTTTTTGCAACAAATGTAATCAAACTTCCAAAGAAAGGGGGGGTTACCAAGGGAGAAGTTGGCGCAGAGGCTGTAGGTGTAGGGGCATATCCTGAACTTACAAATTATATCAAAAGTGCTATATCCGCTGGGATGAGCAGGGATGAAATCAAAAGGAAACTTATTGAGGCTGGATGGCCTCAAGACACTATTGATTCGGAATTAAGTAAAGTTTAAATAATACTATTTATTTAAATAATCTGTAAAAAAGGAAAAATGGGGGTAAGAAAAAAAATTAATCATAAGAGAGGGGTTATAAGTGAGAAGAAAGAAAGCAAGGTTTTCGGATTGCCTTTTTTGCCATTGTTTATGTTTCTCGTATTAACAATTATTCTTTTGGCATTGCCCCCTCGGGATTTTACAAGCAGAGTCATAGATTCGATTGAGCTTTCTCAATCAGATTACGGGCCTGCGGAATATCTTAAGGGAGATACATATATACAATTAGTAGATGGTGATCTCATTCCAGAAACCACAGAAGTGGTATTTTCAATTGAGAGTAACAACGGTTCTACATTTCACGAATTCACATTGCCTTTGAAAGCCGCGATTGCACTTTCAGAAACCCCTCACCGTGGAAATTACACCAATGGGACATACAGAAACAATGGCACGAGCCTCATTGGAGAAGGTTATGGTTTCAGCGCTTGTGAAGTTCCGATAATCCCGCCACCAACCCAACCTCCTATGAGCGGCGAGGTGATAGCACCGCCTCAACAGCCCCCTGTAGAATTACCCGATCTGAAAGTTACTGCAATTTATGGCGCAAATGCTGGTGGAGCGCTAGGCATTACTTCAGGAGCCGGAACTGCTGTCGTTGAAAGGCTTTATACAAAAATTGCGAATGTTGGCAAGGGGATGGCACTAAACACATTCCTTGTTGAAGGTTACTGGATATCTCCTGATCAAATCGCTCCTGAAAAATTCTGGACTTCTCCTGCTATCCCTGGATTAGATATAGGATCAGAGATAGTTTTGGATATGGGGGATTATGATTTGGACGGCAAAATAGTTAAGGTTATAGTTGACCGCGTAAACAATGTCTTAGAATCAAATGAAAACAATAATGAGATGACTGTAAGTTTCGGAGGAGTGCAACCAAGCTGCAGTGATGATGACAATGGCGATCCTTTTGTTTATGGGATCTGCCATGACTCAAGCCAGTTGCCTTTTGTAAAAGCAGACCGTTGCCTAGATGAAAACACATTGCTTGAGTATTATTGCCCCAGAGTTGTGGGATTGTGCGAAGCAAATCAAGTAACTTGCCCTAACGGTTGTATTATTAGTGAGGGAAGATGTAGGGAGCAAGGGCCTTCACCTACGTGCCAGGACAGTGATGGAGGCAATAGGCCTTATGTTTTCGGAACTTGTACTGACAATTATGGTAGCTATGATGATTTTTGTCCACCGTCTATTCCAGGACAAGAGGAAAATATTGCCGAGTTTTTTTGTACAGGAAATCTCTTGATAAATTATGATTCCGAGTGTAGCGATTGTTCTGTGCCAACTTGTAATTATATTGGAACAAAAAGCGAAGGATGGTATGCAAAATGCCCTGTGGACGAGAAACTGATCAAATACGAAATTTGTGAAGGCAGGGAGAAATTTGCACCCGTATGCCTATATCCCGATACAAGAAGCGAAGGGTGGTACACTCCAGACGTTTGTGCACTTGATTATAGCAACTGCGTGTATGGCTGTGACTCAAGTCAAGGAGCTTGTAAGATGAGCAATTATTCCTGTGATAGCTGGAATAATGTTTATAACATAAAATTATCAAATCTGAATATTAAAACTCCTCAAGAAAAAGGAACCTATACTTTTACAATGAAATTAACCTATACACCTGGAACACTGCCAACTACATTTACTCTTGCTTCAGACTCAGAACAATTCAATGTTAACTCTCACCGCGCTTGTATGGGTATCAATAATTGTGTATGGGTCGCGGGCACAGGGCCTGATCAGTGTAATGTTAACAGCGATTGCAGAGGTACCGGAGGTGGTGGCGGTGGAGGTGGCGGAGGTGGAGGCTCCTGTATTGAATCCTGGCAATTCACTCCTTGGAGCGAGTGCATAGCAGGACAAAGAACAAGAGAATGTTTTGATTCAAGAAAGTGCGGCACTACATTTGCCAAGCCGACTTACTGCTTGCCTTCTGGGGCAAAATTTATACATATAGAAAGTTGCGTGCCAGGCTGCCAAGAGAGTTGGCAATGTTCTGAATGGAGCTACTGCAACCAAGAAACTCAGGAACAAAGTGCTGTTTGTGAAGAGCTGAACAAATGCAATCCAATGAATTATACTTATATACAATTAAGAGACTGTTGTTCTGAATCTTGGGATTGTAAATGGGGTCCTTGTGTTAATGGGATCCAAGAAAAAATCTGCCAAGACCTAAACAATTGCGGTACCGAATTCACAAAACCGCAGGCAGACAGGAGAAATTGTAAGATAGGGTTAGGGTGGTTTGTATGGATTATTGTGGCTGTAGTGGTGGTAGCAGTGATTCTCGCGATACTTTATGCTACAAAAGTCATAAAATTTCCTAAAAAAGTACAAGCACCTGCTGAGGAAGAAGCTCATTTTACAGAAGTTAAAATATAATTTTGATTTTTGTTTTCTCTAAAAAGATTTATATAGCGTTTTTTCTTTAGTTCTTTTAATATCTTAATAGGTTTTGTAGTGTAAAAACTGGTGAAAAGAAAAAATTGACGCATTCATCTTTGAAAGATGGCTTATAAGCGATACATAAAAATCGGCGGCAAGCTCTACGGCCCTTATGAATACCATAGTTATCGCGACAAAAATGGTAGTGTAAAAAGCCATTATCTAAAAAAAGTTGAATATGAGAACATAACTCTAAAAAAAAGGATAAAATTTCTTGAGGTGGTTGTTTCAGGGCTGCTTATTGTGCTGCTTGCTTTGGTCCTTCTTTACATTTCTGAGCCCAAAATCACAGGTAGATTAGCTTTGGATCTGGAAAAAACTGTCTTTAACCTTAATGAAACTATACAAGGGAAGTTAAAAGTGAACTTTGCAGAAGGCGAGTTCTACCCTGCTGATTCTATAATCCGCGTTAATTTTAACGGCCAGACAAAAGAGCTGACATTAGAACAGTTCGTCAACATAACTGGATGCTCACTCAGCAAAAAAGAAGGCGAGTTCTATATTATGAGGGCCCCACAAATTGAAGGTTCTGGTGAAGGTTATGGGTTTATCGGATATAAAGATGTTCCTGTTGATGTTATGTTCCAGCTAGAGATATCACCATTGATTGTGAATGTTACTAATGAGACTAACGTAACGAATGAAACCAACATTACAAATGTGACTAACATTACTAATGAAACCAATGTGACTATTGAGGCTAATATCACAAATGTTACTAATGAGACAAATATCACAGAAGAAAACATTACAGAAATAAATGCCACAGAAGAAAACATAACAGGAGAGAAGGTTACTGAAGGAAATATAACTGAACCTGGAGCTGAACAGCCCCCTGAGATTCTACCTTGGGAACAACCTCCTGGAGAAGAGATCCCTCCTGAGGAAATTCCAACTGGAGAAGTTCCTACTGAAGAAGCCCCCGCTGAAGAGGCTCCTGCTGAAGAACAGGCCCCTGAGCAGGCTCCAGCGCCAACTTGCGAATCTCCTGAATCTGCGCTCACTGGTGCAACTATAGGCGAGTCGAGAATAATTAATGGGGAGTGTTCTGTCAACAAAGCTTTTACTTATCCTCTCGAAGATGAAACCGCTACTCTTGTTTGCGGCAGTGTCAAGACTGAAAATAAGACTTTAGAAGACTCAGATGTCGATGTCATAGTCGAGCATGACAGGGTCAAAGTTACGACAAATTATCAAGAAAAAATAGAGGGTTATGGATCAGATTTCTTGACAGGCGAAGAGCAAACGATTGAACTAAATCTAGAAACATTTGGTTTCACGGCTGACAGGGAAGGTAATTATATCTTAAACTTGGAGATGATCTACGAAAATGTTACTATCATGCATACAGCTGTCCAAGTGAATTTCTTGAATTTGACAAATACGATTAACATAACAAATGTTACAGGCATGCCGATTTTGGTTGAGGAGATTCCCGATGTGACTGTATGGAAGAATACAAACACCTCACTTGATCTGTCAGATTATTTCGAAGATTCCAATAACGATACCCTTGAATTCAGGGTAGGCGCCATCGATAACATCGCGATAGAGTTCGAGGGCAGCAAAGCACTGATAGTGCCTGACACAAATTTTGTTGGCAAAAGACCCATAAGATTTTACGCAAGTGACGGCGAGAATGAGACTGAAAGCAACCTTGTTGAGATAAATGTTGTTGAGATTACGAATTATACTATCTCCCTTGTGGACAAAGATAATCTTGTTTTGGATAAGGTTATTGTGAATGACACAAGAATTTCCCTAAATATAAACAAAAAAGAAAAAAATGGGAAAGAAATGTTTGAAGTCACGGCAGTCGGAGGCGGGGCAATAGAACGCGAGCTTGAAGAGAATGTTACAAACATTACAGAAATAAATGCCACAGAAGAAAACATAACAGGAGAGAATGCTATCGAAGGAAATGTAACTGAAGAAAATTTGAGTGAAGAGAACGTTACTTTAGAACATGGGACGAATGTTTCTATTACTGGTTTAATCACTAGAGATGTGGCAGAAGAAAACACAAAATGGATTTACAATTCCACTATAAATTTTGTAAATTTGAAAGACAATGTCACAATACAAATTGATAATCCCACAAAAAAACAGCAAGTCGAAGGAATAGCAACAGAGATATTTGCAATTGAGCCGTCCGAAGAGATTGACATTGAAAATGCTACAATATCTCTGCAAAAGATCCCTGGTGTTAATATCTCTATAATAGCACTATGCTATGATTGGAACATCAAGAAATTTGACTGCGATAGCGGTTGGATTCCTTTGGATATAGACTTTGAACAAGATAACGACACTGTAACTTTCAACATAACAGGGTTCAGCGCCTATGCTGGCATGGGCAAATTAAATGTAAGCAACCTGACTGTTAAATTAATCTCGAATACAAAACAGTGCCTTGTTGATTGCGAGGCAATTCTTGACATTTACATTCCTGAAAACTTGTTCAATGAAACTAATGGAACAAATATCACCACAGAGAAGAAGCTGAAGCTGAACAAGATTACAAAAGGCTCGACGCTCGTTAATGAAAAGAAGACAAAACTGAAAGAAAAGAAAAGTGATCTTGTGGTTGACACAGAACACTGGCTCGACACTGATTTGTTTGACTTGTGGTTCTTGAAAACTGTAGAGAGTCTTGGCTTGGAAGATTTCAGTGCGAAAATACTTATTGATGTCACAAAAGAAAAAACTATTTTTGATTATGAGCCTTGCGGCGAGTCACCAACAACTCCTGGCGCAAAAAAACTGTGTGTTAAAGGAAGTCGCAAGGTAGAATATGTTGAAAGGGAGTGGCGTGATTTATTGGGGGAAGGCTTCAGTGCCGGGCATAATGTTGTCAAAATAGAAGGAAAGAAAAAAGCTACAGTTGATGAGAACAACATTGACTGGAAGATAGCCATTAATCTTCTTGGCTATCAGGAGCCTGATTGGGCTTGGTGGAATTCGAGCTGGAGCAGAAGAGTGCCTATTCTTATTTGGGGTCCTAATGGAGCCTCGCCCGAGTATTATGCTATTCCTATGAATATTAGTTATGATAGCGACATGCAGGGCGATTTTGATGATTTGAGGTTTGTTGATGATGATAATGTTACAGAACTTGATTATTGGATTCAGGAAAAAAGTGATAGTACATGGGCGCTTGTCTGGGTTGAGATCAAAGATGCCATAAGCGACAGCGAAAACCAGACAATTTACATGTATTATGGGAATCTACAAGCTTCGAGCAAGAGCAACATCAGCACGACTTTCTTGTTTGGCGACGATTTCAATGATGGGAGTATTGCAGTAGAATGGATGAATAATACAGGGCCTATTTACGAGCAAAATGGTGTGATTTTCATGAACACAAGCTCTTACAACGATGTTGCCAAGCTTTATATTAATACGACCGAAGGCATTACTAGCGATTTTGCGGTTATGGTTAAAGTGAGGCCTGATTATCTTAGCTCGAGCGATTATAGGATGGGAGTCGCGATGAAGCATGCATGGGACGGAAGCGGAGATGGTTATAATATTTTGATTAAATATGATAATCTAAGCTCAGTTATTTTCTTGGATGATTGGACTGCATGGGGCAATGAGGCTTATCCTGGCTTCACTTTTGGCGAAGGAAACTGGTATTGGTTTGAAACTGCGGTTACAATGGGGTTAATGTGGGACAATCTTTACGGAAGGGCTTGGCAAGTTGGTTCAGAAAGGCCTGACTGGCAAATAACCCAGCAGTGGTCGACAAGATATGGGGCAACAGCTGGCATTAATCTTGGCTATCTTTCTTATGGCCGTTTTGATGATTTTGTCTTGAGAAAATATTCTGGTAATGAGCCTTTTGCTTACGCGATCAACACAACTCAAGAAACCGCGAATATTGTTGTCAATGCTTCTAGCCCCGCTTGTATTGAAGGAGAAGCATACTACAGCACAATCCAAGCAGCAATAAATGCGGCAAGCAATTATTCTTCGATAACTGTATGTCCTGGAACTTACACTGAGAATGTTAAGGTTAACAAAACTGGTGTAAAAATTGTGGCTTATTCTGCTAACTTAGCTGACACTATTATACAGCCAACCTCAACGAGCTACGATGCATTTGAAATTACAGTAAACTCAAGTTTAATTAAAGGATTTACAATAAGAAACTCTCGCTATGGAGTTTATGTGAATGGAAACTATTGGTTTAATGAGATTCGGAATCTGAATATAACTTCTGTAAATAGTAATGGAATTTCTCTTTCAAATGCAAGAAACACAAGTATAGATAACATTACAGTTTATAATTCCACAAGCAATGCTAAAGGAATCAGCATAAGTTACGCGCACAACAACACAATAAGGAACTGCAACATTAACTCAACCGACAATGGAGTGTACCTTTACTATAGCAATAATAACCTCGTTGAGAATTCTGTAATAAAATCTAACAACGATGGAATCCTCTTTCATACTACAAACAACAGAAATGTTATCAATAATAACACAATAAATGTTACTGGTAGCACTTCTAAGGGAATCAATGTCTATTCAAACAGTATGGATAATAACCTAACTAATAACATTATCATGAAATCTGCAAGAGGAATTAATATAGAATCTTCCAGAACTCTTGCAAAGAATAACACGATCTTAAATGCTACAGAGTATGGAATTTACATCTCAAGTACAGAAAATAACACAT
>JBNAVB010000013.1:0-15863 GCA_049699715.1 Candidatus Pacearchaeota archaeon
GACATTTTTTTATTTGTTAATACCTCGGGCTTTAGCCCGAGTGTTATTTATTTTTTAACTGCCCCCAACTGTTTCATAATTTTTTTGAATTTTTATAATAGCCGCTTTCAAGTCATCAATATAGTTTCTCCACCCAGTTGCGCTCATAATCCCCGGCTGGAGATAATGCTTCTCGAACTCTTTTGTGGGGCTCATCACGCCGTTTTCAGCATCTGTAATACTTACCATTCTAACTAAGGCGCTTACTTCTTCTCCTTCTATATGATTTCTTTGCACGAGGTTATGGAGCCTCTGGATTTCCATGGCAATCCCTTTCCAAAGTTCTTTATAATTTTCTAGCCCAAGCCTTTCGACAGCCGTCATTTTGACACTCTCAGCAATATTTAAACCTTCTAAACATAAATAAACTTTTAAGTGTAAATAGTCATTTGAACATAATCTTAAACATAATTCATAAAAAACCTGCCTTGTTCTATTGATATGATATATGGTTTGTTTTCTTTCTTGCCGCCATAGGCAACAAGTTTAGAGCCGTCTTTGGAATAGAGAAAGTTTTTGTAATTCTCGCACCAAGTTACATAGAGGTTAAATCTAAGGCAAGGCAGATCTTTGATAAATCCTTTGATTATCTCCCCTTCCTTATTGAAATGTAATTCTCTATCAAATCTTTGTGACATTTCTATGAACGCCTGCGTGATTATAGGCAATGCCTTTTCTAACCCCCCGAGCTTTTTAATTGCTACATGGAACATCGAGTTGGGGTCTGTAATTGAATCGGGTCTGTCAATAAGCACCTTAATGGCCAGATTGTAGGATTTCATTTAAATTATACATAAAAATCGCTTAAAAGCATTATTGTGATATTGTGATAACTGTCTTAACGCAAGGTTTATAAGCCCCCGAATATGAAATATTCTAATATAGGAAGGAGTTTAGACGAATTCTTATAGCATTTGATAGAAAATAGAAAATATCGGAAGATAAAACATCAGAAGATATAGAAGAAATTAGAATTCAGGAGGAATTTTAAGATGCCATACGGTGGCGGATTCAGGAGAGGCTTTAGAAGAAGTTTCGGCCCGAGAGAGATGCACAAGATAACTTGTTCAGAATGCGGAAAGGAAGACACAGTTCCTTTTAAGCCTAGAGAAGGCACGCCAGTTTACTGCAGAGAGTGCTTCTTCAAGAAAAAGGGAATAACGCCTAGAAAGCCTTTCGAAGAAAAGGAAGAAAAAGCACCAGAAGCTGAGGAAGCTAAAGAGGTTGAAGAGGTAAGCGAAGGTGCAGAAGAAGCTGAAGAGTCAGAAGAGTAAAACTTTTCTAGAAATTTAAATTAGAATCTTTTCTTTGTTTTTTATTATTTTATTACGGTTTACCTCTGTTTTTCATTTTTATTGCCTTTTTTGTCTCAAAGAATATTAATCCCAGAGAAGCGAAGGCAATCGTTATCAAAAGTTCAGTCAAGCTAAGCGCTTTGAACTCGAAGATTACTGAAAGAGGAGTGTATATAGCAATAATCTGCATGACGAAAGCCGCTAGTACAGAAAAGTTTAGAAACTTGTTGCTGAAAGTCCCAATTTTCCATAAGTTTTTCTCAGAACGGCATGTAAAGGCTATGAAAAATTCGCTAACTACTAATGTTGTTAATGCCATTGTCCTTGCTTTAGCTAAGTCTTGATGATAATAGAGCATAAACAAGATTAGGGTGGCGATGCAGGAAATTCCCCCCGCGATTAAGATGAAACTTTTTATACCATCTAAGATGTTTTCTTTCGGGCTAACTGGTTTCTTTTTCATCGCATCGGGCTCTGTTTTTTCAACACTTAACGCGAGACTTGGCGCAGAATCAGTAATGAGATTCATCCAAAGGATTGCCGAAGGAAGTATTGGTAAAGGGAACGCCAAAATCAATGCAAATATAACAACAAAAAGTTCGCTGACATTCGCAGCAAGATGGAATTTGATTGTTTTCTTCATATTGTCATAAACCTTGCGTCCTTCTTTGACAGCATTAACTATTGAATTGAAATTATCGTCAAGAAGCACTATGTCAGAAACCTCTCTTGCTACATCAGTGCCTCTCACCCCCATTGCCACGCCTATGTGTGCTTCTTTCAATGCGAGAACATCATTTACGCCGTCTCCTGTAGCAGCAACAATTTCATTCTGTTTCTTTAATGATTTGATAATCCTGTGCTTAAGCTCTGGATCAATTCTTGCAAAAATATTTTTTTCTCTTACTGCTTTGTCAAACTCCTCTTCTGATAATTTTCCAAGTTCGTAGCCTTCTATAGCGTCTCCGTCCAAGTCAACCATTCTGCCTATAGCTTTCGCAGTCAGGAGAGAGTCACCAGTAAGCATCTTTACTTTAATTCCGGCTTCCTTACATTCTTGTATTGCTTTCTTTACCTCTTTTCTTGGAGGATCAAGCATTCCTTGGAAACCAACAAAAACAAGATGGCTTTCTGCCATCTCTTGCGTGAAGTTGCTCGGAAGTTTCCTGAAAGCAAAAGCAAGAACTCTCAAAGCTTTCGAAGCCATGCGTTCATACTCTGTAAAAAGCTCGAACTTCCTTTCTTTTGTCAGTTCAACTATTTTGCCGTTTGCAAGTTCCTTCGTACAGTGTTTCAGAATCACATCTGGTGCTCCTTTAACATAACTTACAAGCCCCTCTTCGTTTTTTCTCACTATTGACATAAGCTTTCTTTTGGACGAGAACGCGAATTCCTTGATTCTTGCTTCTTTTTCTGTTTCCTCTTTTTTGAAAAGAGCTGCTTTTCTAGCTGAAATAATCAGGGCTTTTTCTGTTGGGTCGCCATAAATTTTATTATCTTCCATGCGCGCATTGTTGCACATTATCCCTGTTTTCATCAGCCAGTACAGGGTAGAGCCTTTTTGCGGCTCCACCCTTTGGCTGCCGAGCATGAAAGAATCATGGTCTATTGTGATAGTCTCCTTGTTACAATAAAGTTCTGTGACAGTCATCTCTTCAACTGTGATAGTGCCTGTCTTGTCTGTGCATATTACGGTTGTTCTCCCCAAAGTCTCGGCAGTGGGGAGTTTTCTTATTAATGCATTGCTTTTCTGCATTCTTCTTATTGCTAATGCAAGTGTTATTGCAATAACCGCAGGAATCCCTTCAGGAATAACGCTTATTGCCAGGGCCATACCAGCCAGAAGCATGTTGTGGGTTTCCTCCCCCCTAAACAGCCCTATTAGAGTTGTCAATATAGCAAGAAGAATCACTATCATAGCTACATTTTCTGAGAAAATATCAAGTTTCTTCTCCAAAGGGGTTTTTTCACGTTTGACTGTCTGGACGAGTTCTGCTATTTTCCCGAATTCTGTATTCATGCCAGTTGCTACAACAATGGCCTTGCCGTTTCCATTTACTATTGAAGTCCCCATATAAACCATGTTTTTCCTGTCAGGCAAAAGTGTTTCAACAGCTATCGCTTCAGTATGTTTGTCTACCGGAAAGCTCTCCCCTGTCAGCACAGCTTCGTTGGCTTGCAGCTCATGGCTCTCGAGGATTCTGCAGTCAGCCATAACCTTGTCGCCTTCTGTTAGTGAGATAATGTCTCCTGGAACTATTTCTGTAGAAGTGATTTCCTGAAGCTTGCCACTCCTAAAAACCATGACTTTAGGTACAAGCAGGTGTTTAAGCTCGACAATCATTTTCTCAGCCTTGTACTGCTGGAAAAAACCTATAGAAGAGTTAATGAGAATTACCCCGGTGATAACTCCAAAATCAATGTAGTGTTTTATCAAAAGTGAGAAAAGGGCAGCTACAAAAAGAATATAGATAAAAACAGAGTGGAACTGTTTGAGAAAAATCAGTACAGGATTGATTTTGGCGATTTGCCTGAGCTCGTTTTTGCCGTATTTCTCAAGCCGTTTCGACGCCTCTTCTTGGCTCAATCCTTCTTCAGTGCTCGCGAACTCTTCAAGTACCTCTTTTCTGTCAAGGCTGTGCCACCCCTTTGAATTCATAGCGAGAAAAAGAAAAAGTATTTTAATAATATTTCCTTTGCCCTGACATAAAACTGGCACAAAAAAGAGACAAAAAGAAAATTTAAAGATGAAATTCAAATATCCTAAGATACTTGGTTTTATAATTTCTGTAACTTTAGCCTATTTTATCTTCAGTAATACTTATGTGAAATATTTTATCTCGAGCCTGAATTTGAACATGTTTGGTTACTTGGGCTCTTTTATTGCAGGCGTGTTCTATACTTTCGGCTTCACCTCGCCTTTTTCAACAGGTTTCTTTATAGACCTGAATCCTTCAAATATTATCTTGGCCGGAATCTTAGGAGGACTAGGGGCTTTGCTAGGCGACTTGGTTATTTTTGAGATAGTAAGAACGTATTTTATAGATGAATTCAGGGCATTGGGCAAGGAAAAGCCGATGAAATGGCTAAACAAAATGCTTAGAAGACTCTTAGGCAGAGGCGCGCACACTTTCCTGCTTTGTGTTTTTGCTATAGTGTTCATAGCCTCTCCATTGCCAGACGAGGCTGGCATAACAATCCTTGCTGGATTAACAAAAATTCATGATTATGCTATAGCAATAATCGGCGTGGTTTCAAACACGATAGGAATCTTGATATTGCTTGGTTTGTAGCTTTTTTATAGTTTTTGTCCTAGAACTTTATCAGCCCGCACCACTCACAACCTTCTTTCGGGCAAGGGCCTCTTAATAGTTTTATAGCCTTGTTAAAAAGCCTCTCGGCATTTTCAATGTTAACCTTTATCTTCACGAGCTGTGTATCAAATACTACCTCGCCTGTCTCGAGAACTTCACGAGGATAATAGAACAACAAGAATGAGAAGTCTTCTGTATCGTAGCCATTTTTTCTAAGCAAGAAATTGTAACAGTCAAGCTGGTTTTGGTAGAGCTTAGCCGTATCTTCTTTTAAAGCATAGCCTCTTGTTTTGTAATCAAGCACGATTAGTTTATCTCCTCTTACAAGCAGGTTATCTATTGCTCCATGGAAAATGTTCCCTTCCTTGTCTTGCCACATAATCCCACTTTTCTCATTTCGCCATTGCTTCAACAACTCGGCATTTCCAAAAAGCCGGCATCCAAAACAATGTATATTATCCCTCAACTCCGGAGGCATCATTCTTCTGACCATAAACCTATCAAAATGTCTTTTCAAAATTCTGTCCATACCTCCGGGCAAACTTGGAAAAATGCTTTGAGGCCTTTTCCATATGTGGTGCTTCTCAAGCCAAAAACATCTCTGACACTCTTCCATTAGCGAGAGGCCCGAAGGTGACAGATTGAAGGTTTCTTTGCTCTCTTCGCTTTCATCCTTTTTTCCTATTTCTTTCATAGATTTTCTAAGAGTAAGAAGTTTAAAAGGATTTGCTATGTCTTTTTATGACATCCTTTTATTCTAGAAGCTATCTCCAAAATCTGTTTGGATTTTTCTTCGATTGCTTGGGGTTGAAGACTACAAATGTTTTCAAATCTATCTGGAAAATATTTTTCCAAGAGCTCCTTTTTTCTTTCTAGATTTGCAAAGACAAATCCTCTTTCTTTAGTAGAATAAAGGCGGCTTTGAATTTCATCTAAGAAAGAAGAGTATCTATCCAGATAAAATTTAACCTTCACACCAAGCAGGTCTTCTCTGACGACTATCTTGTGGTTCTTTTTGATATCCTCTTTCAATCTCCTAACTACTCCTCCCATTTCAATCATCTTCCCAGCATTCCACAATTCTTCTATTATTTTTTCTATTCTTATTTCAGTGACGTAGTTCTCCAAAAGTGGTCTGTTTTGGTCTTTCCTGAAATCTTGGAAAACAGGATGCAAAAGTTTCGCAAACTTTTGGTTCTTATAATCCTTTATTACTACTCCTTCCCGAGGTCCATCGTAATAATCACTTTTTTCCAACAACATTTTTAGTTCCTCCATCGAAATTTTTCCCTTTTTGAGCAAGGGCAAGAAAATTATGTCGTCTATATCTGCAGTCAAGATGATCTCTTTGGCAGAACTATAATCCAAAAACTTTCCAGACTCTATGTCATATATATCTATAAGGAAGAAACTATTCAGATATTCGGGTCTGTAGAAAATATTATTAAACCCATACCACTCACCATATGTTATAAATCTTGCCGGGATTGCTGCATGCTTAGGGTTCCGGTACACCCATGATTCGAACGCAGAGGCCCACAAAGGCTTTTGCCTTTTCTTGTCAATCCAATCTCCACGAGAGCCACAGCGCAGTCTCCCGTTAATGGTCCTGAAATGCGTGTTCGCTCCGTCTATTTTTTCGAAAACCAAAAGCTCACATGAATTAAGTATATCTAGATTTTCTTCTAGATATCCAATTTCAGGATATTTCTTGAAAATAGAATACTCCTTAACATTCTTTGGCATTTTTATTTTTGTATGTAGAGTCCTGGGTCAGTATCTAATATAGTGCCCATGTTTATCCTCTCTTGATCGGATGATATATAAGTTGTTTTTATTAGGGAAATAATCATCCCTTAGTTTGACAAGGGGGCGAATTATATGTTTTTCGTCTCCTGTAAGCGCGACAAGAGAGGTCGGAAGTCTCTCTTTAGCCTGGTGAATTGCACTATAAAATATCAAAACATTAACTATAAAATTAGCATCAATTATAGACATTTCATCCTCTGTACGTTTTT
This sequence comes from Candidatus Pacearchaeota archaeon, assembly GCA_049699715.1. Lineage (GTDB taxonomy): Archaea > Nanobdellota > Nanobdellia > Pacearchaeales > UBA284 > JAVZYK01. Next base: position 6,667 of record JBNAVB010000013.1, read on the forward strand.
TAGGTAGTTCCTGGATAATAGTGCAGACTTTCTCACTAATTTCTTCATAGGGAATAGCCACAAATGGCAAAATCTTCTCTAGTATTTTTGGAGACTTTTCATATGCCGATTTGACTAATTCATAAGTTTTCTCTGAGAGCTCTCTTTTATGAGAATTTATCATAATATTTCGGTGGGCTTCAACCTCTTCCATTACTCCCTCAGAGACAAATACTATTCCCTCTTTTTTCAGAATGCTTTCTAAAAAAGCCTTCTGTTTCTTTTCAAACTCAATTATTGCAGAGGTATCTAATAAAAGGAGGGGTTTTTTTCCCAAGAATACTTCTTCGAAAAATTTACTGAAATTTTTAATTTTCATGATTTATCAAAGGATTTATAATTTAAAAACTTTTTCTTTTTTACCACTTCAAAGTAATCTTAATATATTTTTTTCCAGCGCTTTATGAAAACGTATGGAAAAATAACCTTCCTTTTTCAAAAACCCACAAAAAATTTTGTAATGAACTTATAACAAATCTTCAACCAATTTCAAGTAAACACACAAAAGCTTATAAATTTTTGATGCGGTTGTTTTGTATGGCTAGCTTAAAAGGGGCGCTTCTCGAGCTAAAGGAAATAATTAACAATGCACTTTCAAGGAAGATAGATTTTTCTAGCAAGATAATTGAGGATAGTTTCAGTTTCAAGCAGAAAGAGCGCGATTATTACACAAAAGAGATCGAAAGCTCAACGAAAAGAATCGACGCCTTGCTCTCTGAAAGTTTTGTTGTTGCGCCTCAAGAAAAACGGGCGCTGGCAGAAGCAGCAATCCGTATAAAAGAGTTAAAAAAACTGATAAACGCTCGTGAGTTCCTTACAGCAATAGTTGTAATAGAGCAAATCTATGACCTTGTGCCTATGATAAAAATTTCAGATAGCGACTTGCCTAAGTCAGAGTTTACCTTGCCTTTAGTGCCAAGAGAGATTTACGCTGAGGTTAAGGCCTCTTTCGACGAGTTACTTAAATGCTATGAGCACAACTGCCACAGGAGTGTAATTATACTGTGCGGCAGGATTCTTGAGATTGCGTTACATCGCAAGTATTTTGAAGTGACTCAGCAAGATTTGCTGGAAAAATCCCCGGATATTGGTTTAGGGAATCTCATTCTTAAGTTTAAAGACAAAGGCATTCCTCTTGATCCTGGCTTGAGCAACCAGATACATTTGATAAACCAGCTGAGGATAGCTTCAGTGCATAAGAGAAAGCAAGTTTTTAACCCTACAAAGAATCAAACTCATGCCGCAATTCTTTACACAATAGATACCCTAAAAAAACTTTTTCGTTCTTATTAAAAACTACAGAAAATTGTTGGCTTTTTAAGTTCATAATGTTCTGGAGTATTGTTTCCAGATAGGATGCCATAATCCAAAATGTTTGTAAGCCCTCAAGTCAATATAAGGCAGAACATCTTTTGCAAGCGAGCCTCGCTTTGGCAGTTTGTCTGTGACGCTCTTACTTAAGAAATAAACCCCGCAGTTCGCCCACACATTCTTCAACATCGGTTTTTCCTTAAAATTCTTTGCTTCTTGGTCCTGCACTTCAACTACCCCACAATACAATCTTGGATTTGCAACGCAAACAGTGTCTGTACCAAAATTAATTAACGATTGTAAGTCAATGTCTGTCAAATCATCAATATTAACAACAATGAAATCATCTGTTGTTAGTAGAGGAATAGCACGTTTCAATGCCCCGGCCGATCCTGGCAAGTTTGGGGTGGTTGCAAAATGAACCCCCAGTCCAGGGTGATATCTTTTTATCTGTTTGGCTTCCCATTCTGTGCACGCGACTATAATCTTGTTCACGAAAGGTCTGAGCCATTCTACCTGTTTCTCAATAAGGGTCTCGCCGCCTATCTCAAGCAATGCTTTAGGAAAAAGTTTTTCACGGCCTAGAGAACCACCTGCAAGAATTATAGCGTCAACCTTCCTTTGTTTAGTTTTCATTTTCCTTAGCCTTATTTTTTGAGTACTTTCGAATATATAAGCTTTTCCCTGCTCGTTGGAAGGTCTGAAAATTTACAAAAACCTTAAACAATAACCTTTTTAAAACACCCTTTTCTTGTTTTTATAAGATATCAATAATATACCAAGATACTAATGGATAACGATAAACAAAATGGTAGGGAGAGGAAAAGAGATTAATGTCATATTAGGCAAGAACATACAGCTGTTGGGCTTTGGAGTTTTGGAGCCTAGCGAACTTGATATAGTCAACGATCTCCTACAGAATTATATCAAAAAGATAGAGAACAAGACAGACTATGAGCTCTTAAGGCTCAAATTGAAGATGCACCGACATTCAAAAATATTTATACACGAGCTTGAAGCCGAGCTTTTTATTCATCCAGGGATGAGTTTCGGCACAGAGGTTTCAACCAAAAATCTGTACAAGGGCATAGGGCTTTTGATGAAAAAAATGATATCTGAAATAGAGCACTACAAGAAGCGCAGCCCTAGAGAAAGGCCAATCAAGAAGCTTTCAAGAAAACTTCTTTAAACCACCATATATTAAATTTATAATGTTTTACATTCAAAAATGTTAAGACAAAAACGTGCTAGAGAAAAAGGCAAAATCAAGCCATCGCATTTAGTAAAGACTCTCAAAGAAGGAGATCCTGTAGTTCTCATAAGGGACCTTAGTTCAAGAGGCATGTTCCCCAAACAATTCCAGGGAAAAATTGCAAGGGTTGTAGGGAGGCAAGGTAATGCTTATACAGTGAGGTTTTTAAATGGTAGAGTATTCAAAACATTGACACTGAATCCGGCGCATTTGAAGAAATTTGGTTAGGGGAAAAATGATTAAAGACAAAAAACCTATTACATTAGCAGAAGTTCGCGAGCTCCTGAAGGATTCAAAGGAAGCTAAAGCCAAAGCTGCCGGCGACTTTATCAAGAAATTTACAAAGTTAAGCGCGGCAGAGGCAGAAAGACTGAAGAAAGGGCTAATGTCTTTAGATATAGTCCAGTTAAAGGAGGAAGACGTAGTCAAGATAGTTGATTTCATGCCAGAAGATGCCGAAGATTTGAGAAAAATATTTTCTGGCTATGACATCAGTCTAGAACAAGATGAGATTACAAAAATACTTCAAATACTTAAGAAAAAATAAAAATGATGCAAGAAACGAAAGAAGAAAAAGCTATCATATTGGATTTTCTTCCAAACGGATATCCGTTGGAAGCGAGAAGGATGCCTGTAGCGCAGGCTGTAGGCACATCACATTTCACACTTCTAGAACTTATTCCTAGAAAAGGCATCAAGTTGCAATTAAAAGAAGAAGTTTACATCGGCCCTGCTCGCAGAGACAAAATTTATTTTATTAGAGGTAGGCTTTCTAAAGAAAAGCTGACTGAAACAGCAAAATTCCAGATACAGGATTTTGTGTCCAGGGTCGTAAGCGAGCAGGAGAAGAAATTTGTTGAATTTTTTAATAATGCTCAAGCAGTCAACACTCGGCTTCATCAGCTGGAGCTCTTGCCCGGATTCGGCAAGAAATATACAAAATTGATTCTTGAAGAACGTGATAAAAAACCCTTTGACTCATTCGAAAACATAAAGCAAAGGCTTAAAAGCCTCCCTGACCCAAAAAAAACTGTCGAGAAAAGGCTCATTGAGGAATTAACTAAAGAAACCCGCTATAGGCTTTTTTCAGCCTAAATACCCAAACAGAAACATTCAAATAAAAACAAAAAATGGAAGCGCCAATTGAAAAACAGGAGAAAAAGGAAGAGAAGAAAGAACAAAAAAAAGAAAAAGAAGAGGCAAAGAAAGAAATCCCTAAGAAAGAGGCGCGGCTTGAAGCGCTTACAAGAATTGTTGCGACAGATGTGCCTTCAAGATTGTCAGTATATGCGGGGCTTACAAAAATAAAAGGCATTTCATGGGCGTTGTCAGGTGCAATATGCAAACATCTAAATATTGACAAAGCACGCAAAGTATCCACTCTCAGCGATGCGGAAATAGACAAAATAACTGTATTCATAAAAAATCTATCAACGGCTGCCTTGCCAGCATGGCTTCTGAATAGAAGGAAAGATATAGAATCGGGCAAGGACAAGCATCTCATTACCACAGAGCTTGATTTACAACGTGAGTTCGACATAAGAAAAATGAAGAGAATTAAATGTTATAAGGGCATAAGGCACTTGCTAGGGCAGCCTGTCCGAGGTCAAAGGACGCGAGCACACTTCAGAAAAGGTCGTTCTATTGGTGTCACGAGAGCAAAGATGACTCCTGGAACTCCTGCGAAGGTTGAGGAGAAGAAGTAAAATGGGCGATCCGAAAAGACAGCACAAGAGATTCATGAGGCCTAGACAGATCTTCTCAAAAGCAAGGATCGAAGAAGAGAACTCAATAATCAAGAACTATGGTTTGAAGAACATGCGTGAGATATGGAAAGCCGAGACCGAGATAAATAGAATAAGAAAACAAGCCAAAGAGCTTATTCTAGAGCCCGGTGCGCAAGAAGCTTTTTTCGCAAGATTGAGAAAATTAGGATTAATCAAAGGGCAAGTGAGCATAGATGATGTTCTCGCACTCTCAAAAGAAAAATTGCTTGAAAGAAGATTACAAACAGTTGTGTTTAAGAAAGGCCTTGCCAAAACTCCGAAAGAAGCAAGACAGTTAATAACCCACAGGAAAATAAAAATTGGAGATAGAATAGTCAATATTCCTAGCTATATAGTCAAAATAGAAGAAGAAAAAAATATTAATGTTGTCAAAAAAGAAAAAATTGAGAAACCTCGCGCTCTCGAGGCCCCCACATCTTCTACAGCTGAAATGTCAGCACCGGCGCAGGCAATCTCTGTGGAGGCATCATAAAATGGAAAAAAAACTTGAAGGGACAGCAATAGCACACATTTTTTCTACATATAATAATGTTATAATTCACATTACAGACATGGCAGGCAGCACAATATCAATAGTTTCCGGGGGCGAAGTTACTAAGCATGACAGATTGAAAGGCAATCCAACTGTTGCGATGTTCGTGGCAAAAAAAGCCGCAGAAAAAGCGAAAGAGCAGGGAATTAAAGCGGTTTATGTTAAAGTTTCAGGGAAAGGGGGCATTCTTTCGCCTACGCCGGGCCCAGGAGCAAATGCAGCAATAAAGTCTCTTGCCAGAGAAGGTTTAAAAATATTAAATATTACAGATGTAACACCAATCCCGCGAGGTGGCCCAAAACCAAAAGGTGGCAAGCGAGGAAGAAGAGTTTAAACCCCTAAAATAAAAAATGAAAATAGAAAAATTAAGCAAAACAGAAAACAAGGCGAGTTTTATAGTCCGTGGCATAAGATATAGCATCGCTAATGCAATTCGAAGAAGCGTTCTTGAAATCCCTACTCTAGCAATAGACACTGTTGAATTTTATAAAAATGATTCTGCGCTTTATGATGAAATGTTGGCTCATCGACTAGGATTAATCCCATTGACCACACCAAAGAATTTCACAAAGCGCGAAAATTGTAGCTGTAAAGGAAAAGGCTGCTTGAAATGTACTGCCGTGATGAAGCTAAAAACTATTGGCCCCAAAACAGTATATGCATCTGATTTAAAAAACAAAGGTGTAGAGGTGGTTTTCAAAGAAATGCCAATAGTAATCTTGGCTAAGGACCAAGAGCTAGAATTTATTGCAGAAGCGGTTTTAGGTATAGGCAAACAGCATGCCAAACATACTCCAGGGTTGCTATGGTTCAATGCTTATCCCATAGTCAAAGAAATGAAACAAGCTGAGAAACCAATAAAAATTCCACCGCAAGAATTTGAGAAGATAAAGAAAAGTAATTTGGAAGCATGCCAAGATTATATCAATGAAATAGTGGAATCCGAAGGAAAATTTATGAAAATTGAGACAAGCCCAGAAGATTTTGTATTTTACATAGAAAGCTTCGGCCAGCTTTCTGCCGAAGAGATTTTTAATGAAGCAATAAATACATTAAATGAAAATCTTGACGAATTTGCCAAAGCAGTCAAAAAAGAGAAATAATTCTCATAACATTAATCAATAACCTTAATTAAATTAGTATCAAATGAGTTATCAAAGTTAAAATTTAAATATTAATGAACGCTCGCAACATAGTGAGCGGGAGTGCCGGAGTGGTCAAACGGGCATGGCTAAGGACCATGTGGCTTAGTGCCTGCACAGGTTCGATCCCTGTCTCCCGCACTGTGCGATTAAAAACCCAAAATAAAAAACAACAAAACATGGTTTCAAAAACTACGCTAGAAAAAAGGGAGCAAAGGAAGAGCAATGAAGAAATCGTAAAACTAGTCAACCTCCTCAAGAAACAGCAATCTCCTTTATGGAAAACTGTCGCGAAACTACTCACAAAGCCTACGAGAAGACAGATAGTAGTGAATATAGAAAAGATAAACCGAATGAGTAAAGGTGATGCTGTAGTAATAGTCCCGGGAAAGATATTGAGCAAGGGGGATTTAGAGAACAACACCACAATTGTCGCATTCAAATTCTCTGAAACAGCCAAGCAGAAGCTTGCTAAAAAAGCAAACTTAATGAATTTTCAAGAATTTATCAAAAAACAGAACGATTTTAAAGGCATCCCTATAAAAATTATAACATAAAATGGCAAACAAAACAGAAAAACCTAAAGCAGAAATTGTAATAGATGCGGAAAATGCAGTGGTAGGGAGGCTCGCATCGTTCGCGGCAAAAAAATCATTGAATGGCAATGCTGTGGCAATAATAAACAGCGAAAAAGCTAAGATTATTGGTACCCCTTCTATAATAATAAATAAGTACATGGCGCGAATTAGGCTTGGGCGCGGCGCACAAAAGGGGCCGATAATCCGTAGGAAGCCTTCAGAACTTTTGAGAAGAGCTATCAGAGGGATGATAGAATACAAAAAAGGCAAGGGCTCTGAGGCTTTCAAAAGAATTAGATGCTATGAAGGCGTTCCGAAGCTTTACGAAAACAAAGAGGCAATAACACTTCCTACAAAAGAAGCAATAAAATTCATAACCTTAAAAAATTTAAGCAGACATCTAACGGGAAAATAATTACAAAACAATTCAAAATGGCGAAGAAAAAATTTGATGCTGGGAAAAAAATTATAGTTGTAAGTGGAACAAGGAAAAGCAGCAAAGCCCGCGCTACAATCCAAGAAGGTACAGGTAGAATTTTGATAAACAAAAAGCCGATAGAGATTTTTAACACTTTCCAGAGGCTCTCACTCAGCGAACCTTTGGTGATAGCCGAAGATGTTCTGAAAGAGAAGATGAAACAAATGGATATCAATGTAACTGTCCGCGGGGGGGGCACAGAGTCACAGATCGAAGCTGCGAGACTAGCAATCGCCCGGGCAATTCTCGCTTTCAACAAAAGTTCCGAGCTTAGAAACGCGTTCTTCAAATATGACAGGATGTTGCTTGTTGCTGATACTCGCAGAAAAGAGCAAAGGAAGCCCAATGATTCAAAAGCTAGAGCAGCTCGACAGAAATCTTATCGTTAAATTTAAAAGCCATAATCAAAATAATATAATAAAGCAGAGGGAATAAAACAGAGGAAAAATGATAATCCCAATAAGATGTTTCAGCTGCGGTAAACCCATCGCACATTTGTGGGAGAAATTCAAGGCAAGAGTTGATAAAGGCGAAGATCCAAAAAAAGTTCTGGATGATTTGGGATTAGAACGCTATTGCTGCCGTGCCGTGTTCCTTGGACATGTTGACTTGCTCGAGCTAACAAGCAAATTCAAAAAATTCTAGTTCCAACCGATTTTACAAATTTTATAAAGCACCCATTATTGATATAACCTTGCTATTATAAAATACAATCCTACGAGCTATCTTAAGAGTCTTGGCATCACAAACACGAATATTCCGAACAGAATCGCCAATATTCCCCTTATGATCCCTGAGATGCTCAATCCAAAGAGCGCTATTTTCACCTCCTTCAGCCAGTTTAGATTCATTCAAATTCTGAAATTTTTAGAGCTTTATCCTCATATAATTTAAGCATTCTAAGCATTTTATGGTTTTCTTTCCTTTGCTTATTCTAAAAATACAATTTTTTCCTGGAATGAAGTAAGAGTTGCAATTATGGCAGAAAAGCCTTCGATATTTTTTCAGCGAGAGATTTGCTCTCTTTGCTTTCTTCCTCGCTTCTGCCACTAGTTTTTTCGCTGTTTCTCCATGTGTTCCCGCATTTATTTTGGCCTGGATGAATAATTCTTCAATCTCCCTAATCAATTTTTTATCAAGAACTTTTCTCATTTTCAAGAAATCAGAAAACCAAAAATTTAAGCGAAGACAGCTTATATGTTTCCCGACCGAAGCCAGTACAACATATAACGCAAGCAGCTTAACTTCCGTGTTCGAGATGGGAACGGGTGTTTCCTGCTTGCTATGACCGTCTTCACACAGATAAAATCAGAAACGTTTTTAAACTTTTTTATTAGCCGGGCTTTGTAGAAAGTAAACTCCCATTTCTATTCGATAAATGATTTCTTGATAAGAGGTTAAATGGTCTTCAGGGTCTTCAGCTCTATTTTGACTTTATCGTCGAACTTTATCGTCTAAAGGGTTTAATTTTATGGCTTAGCACTGAAACTTTCTACAGAGCATATTAGCCGTTAAACTAGATAAAACGTGAGCTGTCGCAATAGCGGGTGATGATTTTTAAATCGAATGCGGGTGATAAGCAAAATTTTACTCAGATAGTGGTCAGTTGACTTGCATAAAACTATATTTTAAGAGTAATAATATTTATCCTCTTAATTCAGCTTCCAGATTACTTGTATATTTGCTATAGTCTCCTTTCTTTATAGCTTCAAAGAATTGGGGGAAATCTTGGGGAGACAAAAACTTAAAATGGTATTTGAATTTCTTTTGTTTCTTGTTAAGTTCATTGAAATGTTGAATTGCATATTTGAGTTTAGCTTTATTCTCCTCTGTAATATCTTCATCAGATTTTATCTCTACAACAAGGATATCTTTTCCAATTTTAATAAAGAAATCTGGGTTGAATTTTGCCCATACTTGATGTGTCCCTTTACGGCATGTATAAGGAACATCATAAAAACCTCTATCAACAGATTTAATCCAAGCATCAATTTTTTGTGCATATTCTTGCATTACTAAATGCCTTGCAAATTCCCTTTCATTATTATGCGAAAGAATTACTACATTAAGAGGGCATT
>JBNAVB010000014.1:0-15408 GCA_049699715.1 Candidatus Pacearchaeota archaeon
AGGTTGTGGAACAGATTTTGAGAGAGCACTGTCTTATATAGAAAATCAAGAACTATGCCATGCGCATTGAGGACGCTGTCGGCTTTAGCCGACAGAAGATATCACAATCGTTTTTCCCCTTGTTTTTCTTTGCTTCAGCCACAGCTTTCGCTTCTTCTTCGAAACTTCTGCCTATGCCACAGGACACAGTTATCATCTTTTTTAATTCTGAAACCTCTATCATAATTGTCTTTAAGATAAAAGATTTATAAATCTTGCCCTCTCCCTTGCCTTATAATAAAAACATTAAAAATAAGAAAAGCCAAACTTAACGAATTGAAAGAAATTGCAGAGATAGCTAAAGAAAGTATGAAATTTCATGGCCGGCACGAACCCGGGATTTATGACCTAAAAAAAGGCGAGCAATTATTATTATTATTATTATTATTATTATGTTAAGTGGTTAGGAAAATCAATCCAAGAAGATATTTTTCTTGTAGCACAAATTGATAAAAATATTGTAGGCTATGTTTATGGGGATATTAAAAAATGGTATCCTGGCTACAATGTTGGGGGAATAATAGATATTGCTGTTGATAAAAGATACTGGGGCAAGGGCATAGGTAAAACTTTGTTAAAAGAAATTATCTCAGTTTTTAAGAAAAAAGGATGCAAAGAAGCTAGGTTGGAGGTTCTTATTGATAACAAAAGAGCCTTACATTTATATCACTCTTTGGATTTTAAGAAGATAGCTTATAGGTTAAGAAAACTCTTATAGTAGCTATTTAGTATTATGAACTAAATTTCAGCAAATTTATTAAACTTTAATTTATATCTCTCTTTATTTCATATTCCAATATCTAATATCTTTTATGTTATGTTCCATTCATTATATTTTTTTCTCATAATGCTTATATATTACAGCAATATAAAAAATGAAGCTAGCTGAGAAAAAAGGCAGAAAGACTTTTTGTCTTTCACTCTTGTCCTGGGGGAGAGGGTGACAAAAAGAGTGGCAAAAAGGGGTATTTTATCTTGTTTTATCTCGTTTCTTGGACGCTGTAGAGAGTTAAATAAGATTGCCGGAAGAAATGTCAGAAGAAAAATTCAAAAGTTCATCTATCCTTGTTAATTCTAAACTTGTTAATTCTTGAAATTTGCAAAAACCTACTTGATAAAAAGCGCGTGACTTGTTAGATAACTTGTTAGATCTATATTATGTTACAAAATTGCTCCGGTTCTACTTAGCTATTTAGTCATTATTCTTATTATATCGTTGTTTTTCAGTTCATACTCTCTTGCAAGCCTTTTATGACTTCTTGCATCTATAGCAGCAACAAACTTGTTGCCTATATCTGTATGAATAGCAAAGGCTAAGTCTAAAGCTGTAGAACCTTGAGGCAAGAGAATGGCATCTGGCAACACGTTTCCCTTCGAGTCACTAAAATGGTTCTCGTTTTCCACAGGATAGACTACAATATACTTGAGCAATGAGAACACGGCCTCATTTAAACACTCTTGAACTCCTGTCGAGCCATAAATTCCAATTATTTTGTCTTGTATGAAACGCAATGCCTTCTTCTGCTGTTCTGTGAGCTTATCGTCAACCATGGAAAAATTTTTCTCGCCTGCGACATAATTGATCTTAGAATCGCGAGCAGCCTCTCTCAAAGCAAGTTCGCTTTCTGCAGAGCAAGGAATTACTAAAGCTTCCGGAAAATTTTCTTTTAACTTCTTGATATTTTCCTGCGCTTTTGGCATGTCGCATTTATTAGCCGCGATAATCAAAGGCTTACTCAACTTCCGAAGCTCGCGGACAAACTCAAATAACTCTTTATCATTCCACAGCGGGAAATTTTCCTTCAAGTTGCAGTTTCTCATTGCCTCTTTAACCATATTTGTTGTTATCTTCAAGCCAGAAAACTGATTCGCAAGTATATCAACGGGCTTTTCTTCCGAGATTTGTGCTTTCCTCGCGAGCACTTTCCAGTTCTCACCGACGATATTATAAAACCACCTATCAATTTCTTCTTCGAGGAACTTTATATCTTTGGTTACATCATAATTTTCTGTCGCTTTGCCCTCCTCATTTGTCAATCCCGAAGCATCAACGACATGTATCAAAACATCGGCTTGTCTCAAATCATCGAGAAACTTGTTTCCTAAGCCTTTGCCTAAATGGGCTCCTGGCACCAAACCCGCAACATCCAATAGCTTTACAGGAATAAACCTCGAGCCATTAATACAAAAACCATGGTTCGGCTTGCATTTAGCCTTCAACTCGACATCAGGGCATTTTACTTTAACAAAGCCGACACCTTCATTTGCCTTGATTGTTGTGAAAGGATAAGGAGCTATGGCTACCTCCGCTAAAGTCGAAGCCTTGAAAAAAGTGCTCTTGCCTACATTGGGCTTGCCGACAATTCCGATTAGCATAAAAACTACAATACAAAGACATATAAAAACTTTTATAAATTAACTTGTTTATTTTTATTCGGGCCTGTAGCTCAGCCTGGTTTAGAGCAACGGTCTTATACGACCATTAAGCATTTAGCTTAATCAGACTCTAAGCAAGCCGTAGGTCCTGGGTTCAAATCCCAGCGGGCCCATTTCTCTTTTCTTTCCCCTTTTCATATTTCTATTTCCAATACAAGGATACTATAGCTTTAGACTAGAGTTTAGTTTAGAGGGGTTTAGTCTAGAGAGGAATGAAAGGAATTGTATCCCTTCTTTCAATAAATTTATTCTTCTCTATATTGATGTTACCTCACTAAAAGCTTCGTGCTTCGGTTTAGCCCGAAGAGGACGTCATTTTTTAACGATAAAATTTATATAGTTTGTTCATCTATGCACCTTCTGGCTAATAAAAATGGAAGAAAAAAATTCTAACAATGGCAATTCTAACAATGGCTATACAAATGGGGAAAAAAGGCTGAGAGAACTTTTTGATTTGAACATAGCAATAATGGAAATAATAAATTCTGAACTACCATTAAATTCCACTCTAGAACTGATTCTCAATGGAATTAATAAAAAAATTCCATATACTCATGGCGCGATATTCCTTCCGAATAAAGATGGAGAACTAGAGGCGATAGCTACAATAGATTACCCGGGAGATTTGATAAAAAAAGCAAAATTCAAGAGAGGGATAATAAAGTATGTTTATGATACTGGCAATGTTGTCTATGAACCCGAGTTCAAAGACACAGATTGGAAAAACAAACCATATACTCCTGAACTAGTTGAGCTTTATCCAGAGATGAATTCTGTTCTTGTCATCCCATTGAACAAATTTGGAGTTTTTGAATTATTCAGTGAAAAGAAGCATGCTTTCAAGGCGGATACAATTGATTCGTTGATGATAAACTCCTCTATTTTGGGTCTTACAATCCAAAATATCAAGCTCAGGGAAATTGAAGCAAAAACAAAAGATGAGTTGCTAAAAGCAAGAGAGCGCGAAAGAAATCATATCTTAGAATTGACAAGCAGGCTTTTCCTTAAAATAGAAAACACAGATGTTTACAGCGCACAACACTCACCGAGAGTTGCTTATTATGCCAGAGAAACAGCCAGAGAGATGGGCTTTGATAAAGACTATCAGATAAAAATATATAATGCTGCTTTATTACACGACATAGGAAAATGTGAAATAGAAAAATCAGTGAGAGAAAGTCCACAAAAATTTTCCAGGGCAAACAATCCGATTAAAATTCCTCACGTTGAGAAAGGCGAGCAAATCTTGAAAACCTACGGCATAGAGAACTACCCTTTTATCTCAGACGCTATAAAATACCATCATGAATGGTTTGATGGAGACCCTCGCGGTTATTTGAGAAGAATTAAGGGAGAACAAATTCCTTTAGTGGCAAGAATCATTGCTGTGGCAGATGTCTACGAGGCCCTGACTTCGAGGAGACCTTATCGCGAAGCCTTTTCTAAACCATATGCTCTAAAACACATAATGAAAAGAACAGGCACGCACTTCGATCCGGAAGTTGTCAAAGCCTTTCTCAGAGTTATAAAAAGAGAGAGCTTGCAAGAGTTAGTAGCTACTTTATCTTTACCTCTAGGGAATCTTGCTTCTGCTTTAGAAAAGCGTATTGAGTAGCAGAGTAGTAATCTTTTTATATCATTTTTCTTTTGTTCTTTCAAGCTCCCTTAGTCTAGAGGCCAAGGATACAGCCCTTTCGAGGCTGTGACCCGGGTTCGAATCCCGGAGGGAGCATTTTCAAGCAAAAAATGGTGGAAATAAAGAAAAATGGTAGAGATAAAAGGTCATAAAAAAGCAAAAGAAAAGCGAAGAACTCATCCTTGGCCCGGAAAATACATTCCTGAACATCACGAAAATTCTTGTCCTTATTGTCACAAACATCTCAAGAACATAGAAGCTCATGTAAAAGCAAAACACAAGTTTGAAAAACCTAAACAAATAAAAGGCAAGTTCCATGGACATGATTAAAAACAAAATTAAGATATTAACTCAAGTCCAAGGCAAGAAGCTCTTGAGATTGGCAAGGAATACAATTAAATATCATTTCGCTGGCAAAGAGCTAAGTTACGCGCCTGAGCATAAAGAGTTCAAAGAGCCAAGAGGAGTTTTTGTTACGCTCACAAAACATGGCGACTTGCGAGGCTGCATAGGATTTCCTTATCCATATAAGTCTCTTGCAGAGGCAGTAATCGAAGCTGCCAAAGCTGCTGCATTCCAAGATCCAAGATTCATGCCCTTGCAAGAGAAGGAGCTGGACAAGATAAAAATAGAGATTTCAGTACTGACACTACCACAAGAAATTCAAGTTAAAGGGCAAGATATCTTAAAAGAGATTGAAATAGGCAAGGATGGCCTTATCATACAATTTTCTGGTTTCTCAGGCTTGCTTTTGCCCCAAGTAGCTAAAGAGCACAAATGGAATTCGTTACAATTTATCGAGGCGGCTTGCCACAAAGCAGGCTTGACAAACAATGCTTGGCTTCATCCCCAAGCGCGCATCTTTAAGTTCCAAGCTCAAATATTCTCAGAAGAGAAGCACAAGAAAAAATGAAACTTTGCAGCGCGTGTTTATTAGGAATTAGATGCAGATATGATGGCAAGAACAACTTAAATAAAAAAGTTCTAAAGTTGGCAAGAAAAGAAGTTTTGATTCCAGTTTGTCCTGAACAATTGGGGGGCTTGCCAACCCCCAGAACAGAAAGCGGAGTCTTGGGCAACAGAGTTTTGAATCAGCAAAGGAAAGATGTAACTAAAAATTTTGTTAGGGGTGCTAAAGAAGTGTTAAGAATAGCTAAATTATATGATGTCAAGGAAGCAATATTCAAGCAAGGCAGCCCTTCCTGTGGTAATGGCCTTGTTTTTCAGTGGAAAAAAATAAGAAACAAGTGGACTAATTGCAAGAGAAAAGGAGATGGCATTACAACTGCCTTGCTAAAAAGAAATGGAATAAAGGTTATATCAGAGGAAAACCTCTAATTTTCTTAAACAACTATCTCAGGAAAAGTAACTTTATAACAATTCAATCTGTTAAAAGCTTTCATATACTTATCATAATCCTTAACTTTGGCCAAGTCATCCACTTCTTGCAAGATTCTCGTCATTATGTTTACTAATTTTTCTTTCATTTCGTCTTCTTTGTCTATAATTGCTGTTTCTGTCCCTGTTGTTCTTTTAATATCATTTAAAGTTGACATGATAAAGTTTATCACATTTGTTCCTAATTCAAATTTTCTGTGTATCCTGTCCTTGTTGCTGAAACCCTTTACAGAAGCAGTATAACCAAAAGATAAATCTATGTATTTTTTGCCTAAGTTAACAGTATTAATTTTGAATTCATCAATTGTGATTTTTGGTGGGATAATCTCGACCATTTTATCCTCTTTATTCTTTTTTGTATTATTATTTTATAAACTTTGTGGTTTTTCATTCTATACATCTTATATAGTCTTTATTACTTTTTATTACAATAAACCTTATAATAAATGAAGGTCTCGAAAGAGAATGAAAATCTCGACAGGCTCTAACGAGCTCGACAGATGGCTTCAAGGTGGTTATGAGACCGATATTATCACTACCCTCTATGGCCCAGCAGGTTCGGGTAAAAGTAATTTTTGTGTTATGGCAGCTGCCCAACAAGCCTCAAGAAGCAGAAAAGTAATCTACATTGACACAGAAGGCGGTTTCAGTGTAACTCGCTTGAAACAGATTGCTCCTGAAAGCATCGCGAAAAATATAATCCTTTTCAAAGCAACGCGATTTTATGAACAATGCAAAGCTTTTGATAAGTTGCTCGAGCTGATAAAAAGCCCAAACATAAGTTTGATTATTGTTGACAGTATGACAATGCTATATCGACTTGAGCTCGGAGAAGCTTCGCAAGAAAAAGACAAAGAAAGGGCGAGGATTATCAACAGCGCCCTTATCAAACAATTGAGAATCTTGACTGAAATCGCTCGCAAGAAACACATTCCTGTGCTTATCACAAACCAAGTGTATAGTGAGTTCCTCTCTCGGGAAGATTTTGAGGCAGGCAAGCCCAAGTCAGTAATTATGGTTGCTGGAGACATCCTCCGCTACTGGAGCAAGTGTATTATTGAGCTACAGAACTTAGGCCAAGGAAAAAAACGCGCAATATTGAGAAAGCATCGCTCGCTTCCAGAAAAAGATTTTATATTTTTCATAACGCAGAAAGGCATTGAGCGTGAGAGAAAATTCAAATTGTTTTGATTGGGGCAACAAAATGTCACATTTGATTGTTATTCTTGATTAGATAAATGTTTATAAACCGAATATCCCTTGAATAGACATGGCACTAGAAAATTTGTTATTTGCGGCGAGTTTGTTTATAGCTTCTCCGAAACAGGAGATAGTTACAGCAAACCCTAACGCTTTCGTCTATGTGATGAACGTGACAAATCAAGCTACAGAAATAGACACTGGATTTCTTACAGTTATCTCGCAGCACGGCCCTCCTAAGAACTCAAGAGTCTTTCCTACCGATAGTGGATTAGTTGTTCATGCAGTCGAGGCTCCGGTATATCCCGATGACACTCTTAGTTTTAAAGTCTTGGGCCTTAACGGGGTTACATGGCACAAGGCCTTAGCAGAGAGCCTAGGAAACTACAAAGACTTACAGCTTTTCATGAACGGCTTTGGATTGAATGTTTTGAATTTGAGAGACAGTTCGGGAGTTTCAGGAAAAGTTTATGGAATTGTAAAATTCAACAGCAATCCTAACGAGTCGCTTGTAGTTGCAGCCGATACAGCAGGAAAAAAATTCACTGATTTCGCGGCCAATGCCAAATTGCTTTCTGGCTATCTTCCTGGTGCGGAAGGAACTATAAAATTTGTCAAGTCGGGAGTAGATGGCTACACAAACGTTCCATTTACAATTTCAGAAGCAAATGGCATGGGAATGTACGCAGTTTTAGATGTCTTGTTCCCTCAAACCACAGGCATAGAAATCGAGAAAACTGCAAAGAAGAGAAACCTGTCTTATGAGGGGGCTATCTATGCTATCTATGATGTTTTGGGCAGAAAAGTTCCTTCAATAAAAGGCGCAGGGATTTATTTTGTGATAGAAGGAAACAAGGTAGAGAAAAAAGTATTGCTTAAATAACTTAAATAAACTTAGAATTATTTCTTTTTGCCCTTTTTCTTAGCTTTTGCTGTAGCTCTTTTGGTTTTCTCTTTTGTTTTGGCTTTCTTTTCTTTCTCTAAAGCTTTCAATTCTCGCGCTTCCTTTCTTTCCTCTCGAGCTTTTCTTGTCGGGCATTCTGGGTTAAGACAAAACAGCCATGGCGGCTTGCCTTTGCGTATCAACAAAAGCAATGGCCACCCACATTCGCATTTCTTGTCTGAGACTTTCAACAAGCCAAATTGAGGCAATCCAAATGTAGTTTTGCATGTAGGATATTTGTCGCATGCCGCGAATCTCTTGCCTTTCCTGCTCCTTAAAATAATTAAATCGCCTTCGTGGCACACGGGGCATTTGAATAACGTGTTTGCCTTGCGTTGCTGCTCCTGAGCCTCGCGATGCGCTTTTAACAACTCATGGCCTATTTCTTGCTCGTGTTTCCTGAACTGCTCTGCAATTTTCAATAAAACTTTTTTAGCTTCCTCGATAATCTTGCCTTTCTCTCTGAGCATTTTTTCTTTGGATTTTTCTTCGAGAAGCTTGTCCATCTCCTCCTCAAATTTTCTAGTGAGTTTCTCATCTAAAATAAGAGGACAGTTCTTCTTCAGAGCTTCTGCGACACTCATCCCCATATTCGTGGCTTCTATCATCCTTCCTATGATGTAACCCCTCTTATATAAAGTATCAATGATACTCGCTCTTGTCGCTTTAGTGCCCAGCTCTCTTTTTTCAAGCTCTGAGACTAATGAGGCCGCGCTGTAGCGCTTTGGCGGCTGAGTTTCTTTTTCCTCAAGCTTCACATCTTTTATTGTAACTTTGCCGTTGATATCCGACAGTGCGCGCTCATGGATTTTGTGAGGATAAACCTCGAGCCATCCTCTCTTCAATATGCGCGAACCTTCTGCAGAAAATTCTTTTTTATCTGCCTTAACTATAATCTTTTTTTGTTCTATCAATGCATTCGCGCAGAAGCATGCAATAAAGCGCCTTACAATCAAGTCATAAAGCTGTTTTTCCTGGACTGTGACTCGCTCAGGCTCTTCCCCTGTAGGAAATATAGCAGGATGCGCAGGATCTGTTTTCTTGCCTTCTACCGGTCTCTTTCTTGTGACTAAATCCACGAGCTTCGGATATAAAACTCGCAATTTCTCAAGAATTCTTTTCTGCCCGATTGTGAAAGGCAGTTTTTGCGATGATGTTCTTGGATATGAAATCAAACCTTGCAAATAAAGGTTCTGTGCTATCGCAAGAGTCTGTGCAGGCGAGAATCCGAAAAATTTGTAAGATTCAATCTGAAGTGAAGTCAAATCAAAAGGGGGAAAAGGCCACATCTCTTCCTCTTCTTTTGTTGTCTTTGCTTCCGCGCTCTTTCCTTTGAGCTTGAGAAATTTTTCTGCTTCAGTTTTGTCGAAAACATCTTTCTCATGCTTAACTTCAATCTCGTGTTTGTCGAGCAGCAAGAAAATCTGCCAATAAGGAACTGGCTTGAAAGCTTTAATCTCTTTCTCTCTTTTAACTATCAATGATAACGCAGGCCCTTGAACGCGGCCTATCGACATTATTCTGTAGGCTCCTACTGCTTTGATAGCCTCCATCAACGCTCTGCTCAAATTAATTCCATACATCCAATCTAAATAGTGCCTTGTTTCGCCTGCGAATGCCTGTCCGAAATCAAGATGGTGCATAATATTGTTATAAGATTCAATTAAGTCAGGCTTTGTCAGTGTCGAGAATTTCATCCTGCGGGCATCCTGCTGTTTGCATATGAATCTCAGAACGTTAAATCCTATGAGCTCGCCTTCGACATCATAATCGCAAGCCACAATAAATTCAGAAGCGTTTTTTGCCAAATAGCTCAGAACATTAGCATATCTCCTTGCAAAACTGATAATGGGTTTCCACTCTATGTCAAACACGGGCCATTTTTGTGTTTTCTCTTTCTCGGCCAACCCGAAAAGATGCCCGACAGCGCTCGCAACAATAATTTTTTTACCTTCCCTCTCGAGCTCCCAATATGGAACAGCAGCAATATTCTTCTTTAAAGGTGCATTCTCTGCCAGCGCGAAGGCAACTTTTGTCGCAGCTTGTGGTTTCTCACATATAACCAAAGTATAATTTTTCGGCTCTGGTTTTTCCATATCCTCTTTAACCTTTTCTTTCTCGTGCTCAACTTTCTCAATCTTCTCAATCTCGTGCAACGGAGGTTTTTGCAATGGTGGCACTACATAGCCTTCGCCAGTGTCTTGGAAGATTTCGTCAACAGCAGGCTTCTTCTTTTTCCTTGGCATGGTTAGATAAAAAACGAGTATTATAAAAATGTTTGTCTGTGTTTGTCTTGCCTTTATGCTCAGCCATGGGCAAACCAGAAAACCATCTTGTCCTTGGTTTTAGAATCACATCTTACAAATCCAAATCTCTCGAACTGACAGATGTCATCGATTTTAAGTTCGCGAACCATGGGCTCTGCGAGGCCCTCTACAATTGTACCATCAGGCATTACGACTTCAGTTTTTACAAGTTCTTTAATGCAAGGAAGCCAGTGTATAAGTTTCGCGGCAAGCTTCTCATCATATTCTTTCGAGATAAATTCAAAATAATCGCTCTTGACAAAATTGAAAAGATGCATGAATCTATAGTTCTTTTTTCTGTTCTTCTCTATTTCTTCATAATCACGCTTTTGTATGTAAAAATCCTCGAAAGTGTCAAAGTCTCTGTAGCCTCTTTCAACATGGTCTGGATGCAAAGGCACTTTAGCTTTCATCCGCGGAGCGCTTTTCACTTTAATCTTAACAGGATTAGGCACAAAGAAGTAACGATTGCTTTGCTCTACAAATTTTTTGTTTTCCTTATAAAGGTTCTCCACAGGAACGGTAGCTTCTGTCTGCGTCAACCCGAGCGACAAGAAGAACGTTCTTAATGCTTCCGGCCTTATCCCCCTTCTAGCTAGGGACTGCAAACTCCAAGTTCTTGGGTCATCCCATCCGCGATAGACTCCATCCAAAACTTCTTTGGCGGATTTGCTTTTTGAGATTTTTGCCCCCTTGACAGTCACTATCCCACTATGTATTAATTCAGGAGCTTTCCACCCGAAAATGTCCCATATATATTTCTCCATCTCGCTCTCCATCATCAAGTCCTTGCCTCTCAAAATATGAGTCACGCCAAGAAGATGATCATCTATAGCCCACGAAAACTCAAGCATTGGCCAAACCCTATACCTTTTACCTGTTTTTGGATGTTCTCTATCGGTTATCCTAAACAGAACTCTATCGCGGAAAGCAGGATTCTTATGTTTCATGTCTGTCTTTATCCTCAAAGTCGCTTGGCCAGGCTTGTAATCATAATCAAGCATGTTGTTCCATTCCTCAAGATTCTTAATAAGATCATATTTTCGATGCTCGCATTCCTTGCCTTGCTCGCGATTCTTGTGCAAAGTTTCTGAGTCACAGAAACAGACATAGGCTTTTTTCTTTCTTATTAATTGTTCAGCATATGAATAATAAACATTCAATCGGTCTGATTTGTAGATTATAGGCAAGGCATACTTGACTTGTAACCATTTCAAAGATTCTGGGATTAAATTGTAAGCCTCTTTAGCTATAGTCTTCTCTTCGCTGCCGATCGTATCATCAATCACAAGAAGCAATTTCCCTTTGTACATCTTACAATACTCATCGTTCAATATCGCGGGCTTTGCATTTCCTATATGCAATGGGCCCGAAGGAAACGGCGCAAATCTCATCACAACCTTGCCTTGCTGAGCATTAGGCAAGGGGGGCAATCCCTCCCGCTCTTCTCTTTTCTTGACAAGCTTCTCAAATCCCAAAAATAATTTCTGCTGCTCCTCGAGCTTCATTGAGTTTACTTCCTTCACAATTTTTTGAATTAAGGGCATTACTTTCTTAATGTCCTCTTTCTTCAAGCCTTCTTGGAAAAGTTTTGGAAGCACAGCACTTGCCTGAGCTTTACCATTATGCGCGAGTGCATTGGCTAAAGCATAAGCCTCTATCTTCTTCTCATCCAAACTCTCTTTTCCAGCCTTCTCGACCTTCTTTTTTGGCATTATTACAAATGGCAGTACCACTTTAAATATATTTTTATTGGGATAACTTCAATCATATTTGAAGTTATCGCTTTATTTATAAATAATATATTCTTCATTCTTTCGAGCAAAAATGAGCAAAAAATATCTAATGGTTTCATTCGATGATCCTAAGACAAGCAAACTTGCAGATGTCCTCGGGAACAAGACCTGTAAGAAGATCATTGACTTGCTCGCGGAAAAAGAGGCCACAAAAAGTGAGATTGCCAATGTATTGAAAGTTCCTCTAAACACTGTGGAGTATAACGTGAACAAGTTGGTTGAAGCGGGCTTGATAGAACGTTCAAAGAATTATTTCTGGAGCGAGAAGGGAAAAAAAATTGGAATCTACAAGCTCTCAAACAAATCTATAATCATATCGCCGAAATCAAAAAATTATCTGAAGCCCGTACTTCCGGCAGCTTTGATTTCTGTTGTGATAACTTTCTTGATTTGGCTTTTTTCAAGCACATCTTATACGCAAACTTACGCGCAAAGGATGGCCGCAGAGGAAAGCATTAAAGCATTAAAAGGCACTGCTGAGATGGTTGAAACTCAAGCGCCCTCTACAATTCAATCATTTTTAACATCAATCCCCTTAGGGGGATGGCTCTTGATAGGCGCAATAATAACCTTAGTAGTATATTTAATCATATTACTCATAAGCTGGAAACGGCTAATCAAATTGTAAATAAACATGGAGGTTTAAAAGATATTAAATTTAAAAGATATTAAAAATGGAAAAATCAGTTCAGATAACTTTGATTATTGTCATAGCAGTATTGGTTATAGCGGGGATAGCGACTTTATTGATTCTTCAGGGAAGAGCACCTGCAAACACAGTTAGCGTTCAGGGAAATGCCCTGCTTAAAGCCGACCCCGACTTAGTAACTGTATACTTCCGCGCAGAGACAAATGCTTCAACAGCGCAAGAAGCTAAAGACAAAAATGCCGAGATAGTCAATAAGGCCGCTGGCGCTCTAACAAAAATTGGAATCACAAGCGAAAAAATACAGACGATGGATTTCAATATCTATCCAGAATATGATTGGATTGACGGCAAGCAAGTATTCAGGGGATACAAAGCAGTCCATTCATTTAAGATTGAGCTTGAAACAGCGCAGATAGACAAAGTTGGTGGCGTGATCGATGCTGGCGTAGATTCTGGCGCATTGATAGATTACATAAACTTTGAGCTAAGCACAACAAAGCAGAATGAATACAAGGCAGAAGCCTTGAGACAAGCATCCCAAGATGCGAAGACAAAGGCCGAAGCAATGGTCTCTGGTTTGGGCAAACAGCTAGGCAAGTTGGTCTCAGTTTCAGACATGAGCTTTGACTATTATCCTTGGCCAATCTACAGAAACATAGATATGATGGGAAGCGCGACAGAAGCAAAAGAAGCTGTCACAAACATAACACCATCAGAAAAAGAGATAAGAGCGCAAGTTTCGGTAGTATATCAGATTGCTTGATTCTTCTTTTCTATTTTATAATATTTTTTCTTTTCCTTACTCTTTACTTTTTCTTTAGAAGCACGATTATCAATATTATCACGCCGGCAACATTGCTAATATCGGCAATATTAAAAGCAGGCACAGGCAAGAACGAGAAAGAAAGCCAGTCAACAACATAGCCATAAAGAAGCCTATCTATCATATTGCATAAAGTCCCTGCGAACAAGAAAAGGAGTCCATAATGGAAGGCTTTTAATCTTGGAACCGTGCAGTAAAAATAAGCTGTCAGTACAAGTACTATAACAGTCACAAAAATCAAAAGTATTCTTGTCCATTCAAATCCCTGCAACAAATTGAATGCCGCTCCATAGTTAATTGAACGCTTCATGCAGAAAAATGCGCAACCAGACACAAGAGATGAGACATATTTGGTGTAGCGGTCAAGAGCATATATCAAAAAAAGCAGCGCCATTGCCACAAACATTTTGTCAATACAACTTTCCCTATGAATTGCTTTCTTAACTTGTTTTGCCTCCCCTCTTTTTTTCTTCACCATCTCAACCTCTTTTTGAATGGATATGATTTATATTATGGGTTATTGATATCTAAATTAATATTTGATGTCAACTCTACGCTCAATTCTATCAATTTTCCGCTCTATAAGCTCAATCCTCTGGATGGCATTATCAATCCTTCTCCTGAGTCTCTCGAACCTTTCAATGTCAATGCTTGAGCTTGAAGCAACAGGCGAATTAAAATAATTTGAATAGCCTGAAGTTTCCGATGCTGCAGAGCTGGTGCTGCTTGCACCTTGGCTGTCATCGCCTGTGGCAGCACTTGCCATGGCACCCAAAAATCCCAAGTTATCTTCAGTTGCAGCAGGTCCCGGCGCCGCGCTAGTGCTCTGGAAAGGTGCGACCTTAGCAGCCCTGTTCCTTTCATCTATAGTCCTAAGCAAGCCTATATCAATAACCTCTGTATTCTGTGGCCTCTTCTTTTTGCTAAAAAAAGGAATTTTCATATTATCCAAGGCATTTATGATTTTATAAACCTTACTTTAAGGCGTTCTGTTAAGCAAACGGGTGATGAATACTCCTAAATTGATCGAAATCAGTACCGAAAAGTTTAAATAGTAAATATATATTAAATATATATGGATAAAGCACATTTAAGGGCTCAATCAGAGCTAAAACTAAAAAACATAAAGGGATTTATCGAGAGAAAAGTAACCCCTTTCGGAACTGGGGCAAAAGTAGATTGTCCTAAAGAATACCTTGGAAAAAAGGTGTATCTTGTCATACTGAGAGAATAAGATAGAAGAGGAGAATGATAAATTGCATACACTGCTCCTCTTCTAATTGTGTCCTCAACGGACATGATAAGAAAGGAGTTCAGAGATATAAATGTAACGATTGTCATAGAAGATTCTGCGAAAAAGGAGTGTTTGCAAGGTTTAGAACCGATAAGCAATTTATTCTTAACTGCTTGTATTTGAGAAGCCATACTTTATCGCTAAGAGAAGTGAAAAGAATTTCAAGAAAATTCTTTGGCATAAAAAGAAGCCATGTCTCTATCTACAATTGGATTATGAAATTTGCACCTCATTTAACGAAGATAGAAAGGAAAATGCCACTGAACTTTACAGACATATGGCATCTCGAAGAAAAATTTATCCATGTTAAAAGAAGCAAAGATAGACATGCCTATCTTTATGTCGTCGCTGATTCAGTCAACAACGTTATAGCAACATTGGTTGCTAATTCAAGAACTACAGCAAATGCAAAAATTGTTCTGAAAAAAAGCAAGAGAAAGAGCCAGGTTTGCTCCTGCTTACATAATAACCGATGGTTGCGAGATTTACAAAAAAGCTTGTAGAATATTCGGAAGAAAAGTTAAGCATTATATTGACAGAAAAGACAAGAGAATGTTTTTCCACAAAGGAAAAGCCATCAAGCTTAGCAACAATCGCGTTGAAAGAATTAATAGCTTTTATGCGTTATGGCTTCATGTTTGTCGAGGCTTGAAAAGCTTTGAAACAGCAAATGTATGGATAAGATTTTTCACTATCAATTATAATTATTTAAGAAAAGCTGGAGAAAAAGAGGAAAGTAAAATTGAGTGGGAAGAAATCCCAATGATGATTCACACAAAATAAGATATTTTTGTCTATGCAAAAATATCACCTTTTAAGTTAACAGAACCCTTTAAGGCTTGTAGAAAGTAAATCTCTATAACAAAGAGATTTACTATTTTTTCTGTG
>JBNAVB010000015.1:0-15047 GCA_049699715.1 Candidatus Pacearchaeota archaeon
TGGATGGATTGATCAGCGACGGAAGCTGGGGCTTTTAAGCCCCAGAGAATGTCACTATAAAAAACTACCTGTGAGGGATAAAAATAAAACTTGCGCCAGGACAAAGAGTAAGCCCATTCTAAACTATAAATGAAGTAGTATTTTTATTTTCAACTTATTTATATTTATTTATGACTTTTGACTAAATTTTGGATGAAATCTAAAATACCTTCTTCAGTTAACCTGCTTTGTATCAACGCTCTTTTGAACCTTCCATAAAATCTCTTTTTTGGTAAAGACACGCCCACACCGGGATTCGAACCCGGGTTACAACCGTGACAGGGTTGTGTGTTAGCCATTGCACCATGTGGGCACAATTTTTACATAGCAAGAGAATTTTTAAAGCTTTTCTTTAAAATCTTCTTTAAACTCTTTAAGTGCTACCGCTAAAAATTTAAACTTCTATTGTCTATTGTTTTTATGGTAAAAGTGGTAAAAGCATTGGGAGGAAATAAATTCGAGGTGAAACAAGATGGAAATCAACAAGAACACCATAAACATTTTAGGTTCCGGATTGTAGGAAAAAGCGCTTTTGAAAGACATAGAGAATTTTATGAAATCTTCCTTTCGGAAATGATTTCGATTACAGGTGGTTTAATTGCTGGCTTAATCTTGCTCAACATTAAAAATAGCTTAGAATTTGTCCCTGCTCTGCTTATTTTATTGCCGGGATCGCTTGAACTTCACGGCAATCTTTTTGGTTCATTAGCCGCAAGGTTGAGTGTGGCTTTACATCTGCGGAGGATGAAGCCAAGATTAAACCATAGTAAGATTTTTGTGTCTAATATTGCAGCTACGGTTTTCCTCGCAATTATTGTTTCCTTAATCTTGGGCGCAGTTTCTTATTTTTTAACCCAAATGATCTTCGGAGTTTCTAACATAAACATTATTTTCATAGCATTAATCGCAATGTTTTTATCGCTTATTATAGAGGTTCCCTTTACTATAGCCGCTGTCTTCTGGCTATTTAAAAAGGGATTGGAGCCGGATGACATAATGGGGCCCTATGTTACAACCTTGGCAGATATTGTTAGTGTTGTGACTATCCTAATCGCTATTGCGATAATTGTCTAAATAGAATCAAAAATTTAGAATCAAAAATTGTAAAAAGATAAGATGAAGTTGTTCATGAAAATCGTACGTGAAAGCATTTTTGTTCTAGTTATAGCTGCCTTATTAAGCTCAATTGGGGGCGTGGCTTTGAAATCTATAGAAGCGAGTCTTGTGACTTTGGTTCCTCTTATTGTAATATTGCCAGCTTTAAACGATATGATAGGGGATTTCGGGATTATTCTTGTATCAAGATTTACGACAGCATTATATATGCATAAGAAAATAAACTTCATTGCAAGATATTTGTTTAAAGACGTGTTGCTGATTGCATTAATCTCTGCAATCTATATAGCTATGCTCGGAACTCTCTTCTCTTTAGCAAGAGGTTTCTCTTTTAATTTGATATTTTTATTAAAAATAATCGTCCTAACACTAATCACAACTATAATTTTGGTCTTGATTAATTTCTTTATTGCCTTGTTTGCCGGCAAGTATACTTACAAGAAAAAAGTCGATCCAGATAATGTCCTAATCCCGCTGACAACCTCTATTGCGGATTTGGGAGCAATGGCTATTCTGGCTTTATTAGTTTTATTACTTTTCTGATTTAATTATTGTTTTTCTGATTTAATATATTTATAAGCTGAGAATGCCGCAATCGCGCCATCGCTTGCAGCAGTAATTATCTGCCTTAGTTTCTTCGAGACACAATCACCCGCCGCGAAAACGCCCAGGATGTTTGTCTCCATTGCATTATTTGTTAAAACGAATCCGTCTTTGTCTGTCTGTAAATTTAATTTTTTTGTGAGATAGCTCGAGGGGACATTGCCTATCTCGATGAAAACTCCCCGAACCTTCAGTTTTTTCTTGTTTGTAAGCAAAACTCCCTCGATAAAGTTTCTTCCAAAAATTTTTGAAACTTCTGTATTGTAGATTATTTCTATGTTCTTTGTCTTTTTTATTTGCGCGATCCGCAAAGGCTCTGCTCTGAGCTCCTTGCCCCGATAGATTATGTAAACTTTTTTGGCATATTTTGCTAGAAGTAAGGCAGACATTGCAGCCGAGTCACTGCCTCCTATAACTGCTATGATTTTATTTTTAAACAGGGGCGCGTCACACGTGGCACAATATGAGACACCCTTGCCGATGAACTTGGCTTCTTCTGGCAGGCTCAGTTTTTTCCTTTCTGTGCCAAGTGCAAAAATAAGGGCCTTGGATTCATATCTGTTTTTATCTGTCATCACCGTAAACTTGTCTTTTTTTCTGATTATGCTTATAATCTCCTCCTCGAGAATTTTTACTCCGAGAGTTGTGGCTTGTTCTTTCATTATCTTTATCAATGCCAGTCCAGAAATTGCTTTAATTCCCGGATAATTTTCAATAACAGAAGCGTAGTTTGCCTGGCCGCCGAGCTCTTTGCCTATGACAAGAGTTTTTAACTTGTAGCGCGCTGCGAACAGCGCTGCTGTCATGCCTGCCGGGCCCGAGCCCAAAATAATTAAATCATACATTCTTACAAGATTTTCTTTTTTGTTTTATTTTTTTATTGAAGTTATTAGGTAGATTAAAGCAAGGCAGCCCCATACGATGAACAACACAGCCGAAGGCCATGCATCATTAACCATCGAGTTTATAAGAACGCCAATTGCGCCAATCAGGTTCAAAGCCTGATAAACCCGAGAGTTTGGCGAAATTTGTCTTGTGGTCACAAGAAGATAGGCTATGAGAATTACTGCCATGCCAGCCCAACCCAAAACCGATATGAATGAAACCATTTGCTTTTTTTCTTTTTATATTTTATGATTTAGTTATGAGTTTATTATTTTAACATTAATACAACCATCCGAACAAGAGCGCGAGACCTATTATTACAAGGATTATGCCTGCGATGAGATGCAACAATCTCAAGTTCTTTTCGCGCCAGCCGTAAATTGCGTCTATAGTTGTAAAACCGAAGTAAATTATAAGGGTTATAGCAATCATTGGCAGTACAAAGATAATGTTATAGAGCAAGAGCCACGGGATTGTTTCTATAATGCTCAAGGGCCCGAGAAGACCACAACAAATCACATAAGGGCCCATTGTACAGGGTGTTAAGAATAAGGCCACTATCAAGCCAGTGATGAAAGCACCTTTTGCAGAGGTTATGCCAGCAATGATATTTTTCATTGACGGGCGCCATTTTTTAGGCATCTCTGTAGCAAATCCAAAGGAACCGTAAGCAAAGAAGTCTTTTATATTAAATGCGCCGAGAATGATTCCTATAACTCCTAAAGCACGATAAAGCCATATTTTTATGTCTGCCAACGCAGTTAGGCCTTTGAAAATGTTTATTAGAACGAGGCCGTAAAAGATGTACATTAAGAATATCGCTGCAGTGAAAGCTAAGCCGACTTGGAGAACTTTCTTCCTTTCCCTAGGATATCTTGTCAATATTGCAATTAAGGCGAGCGTGAGAACAGCAAGTTCGCAGGGATTTATTGCATCTGCGGCTGCCAACGCCACTAATGTGGGCAAAGTTAACTCAACCATTTTTTG
Source organism: Candidatus Pacearchaeota archaeon (assembly GCA_049699715.1). Lineage (GTDB taxonomy): Archaea > Nanobdellota > Nanobdellia > Pacearchaeales > UBA284 > JAVZYK01. Next base: position 3,631 of record JBNAVB010000015.1, read on the forward strand.
TCAAATTACCCTGTTTTTTATTACGAATTTTCTATTATGAAGTTATTAGATTTAAATATTCTTCTTTGCTTCTGACGCCAACGTAAGTTTTACAATTGATTATTACTGTTGGCACTGCCTGAGGAATCAAACCAAAGTTCAATATCTTCTGTCTTTCAGTGTCTATCGCTAAATCATAATACTGAAATTTTTGATTTAATTCTTGTTCTAGTTCTTGTAAACGAGGAACAGCTATGGCGCAGGCTGAACAGCCAGCCTGATGGATTACTGTAACCTTTGGCAACAAATCGCAAGTTTCCGGAGCCAAGATTATTCCATCCTTCAAGATTATCTCTTCATTTTGATTTTTAGGAACATTTGCGAACCATGCTACTAACGCTATGATAGCTACAGCCAAAACCAAAGTTATTATCGCTAAAATCATCTTTTTTTTGTTTAAGTTTGTCTTAACTTTTTTCTCTTTATTTTCACTTTCTTGACTCGCTTTCACTTGAATTTCCATTTTCTTCTGATTATCCATCTTTTTATGATTATTTTAATTACTTCAATTTTAGTAATTTTTTCAGCTGAACGACATCAAATCCTATAACAACGTTATTATCAATGGTTGTGACTGGAACTCCCATTTGGCCGCTTTTTTCTACCATCTCCATCGCGGCTTTTTCATCTGTGCTCACATCAATATCTTTGAAATCAATTTTATTCTCTTTAAGCCATTCTTTTAGCTTTACACACCAAGGACAAGCAGGTGTTGAGTAAACCATTACTTTCATTTTTTATTTTAATCTCAATTTGTCTATTTCCGCATCGCTGAGAGATTTAACCTTTAAAGATTTATTAAGTTTTCCTTTGCCGTAATTCACTGTTACATTTAAACCCCTGTCTTTTTTGGCGTCGGAATAAGCTGCTGTGAGGGCAGCCGCAAGCCTTATTGTTTTTTCAGTGACTTTTCCTTGCAATAAGGTTATTGGGCTTGGGATAAATTTAACTTCAAAAATGAAATCTTGATTTGCTAAGCTTCGAATGATCTTGTTCTCTTGTTCGTTTCTTCCAACGATTATTTTATTATTGCCTGCGCGAAAATGTCTTCCTATTTTGAGCAATTCTATATCTCGCGGTTCTATTTTCTTTTTGTGTTTGAATAAGTCTCGAAGTTTCTTTGTAAATTCCTGTTCGCAAAGCAAGCAGCCGCCTGCTGGCGTTGGGAAAGATAGTTTCCACCTTTTTGCAAGTTCAAGTTGCTTGTGTCTTGAACGGCCTTGAATGCCGAGAAGTTTATTTCTATCAACTAAACCTTGTTTCTCGGCTTCTGTTTCCTCGAGAAGCTTGGCTGACAGCGGGCGAAGAAGTTTGCCTTGCAAGCAAGATTCCTTTTCTACAAGTTTCAAAGCTCCAAGATGCTGGCTCATTGGCCTTTCATTAAGAACCTCGCCTGTTGCAATAAATTTCGCCTCGAATTTTGGCATAAGCTCTTTAGCTTTTTTTAACATGAAAATATGGCAATCAATACAAGGATTTATAGCTGAGCCATAACCATATTTTGGTTTCCTAATTATTGAAAGATATCCTTGAAACAATTTGCCTTTAGTGCAATCAATAACTTTTAACTTGATTCCCCGAGTTTGTGCAAAGTTAAAAGCACAATCAGGCATGCAACAGCCTGAACCGAAAGGTAATGAAAAATATAAAGCTATAACTTCGATGTTTTGTTCTTGTAAAAGTTTTATTGCAAGTCTGGAATCTAAGCCTCCAGAAAGTAAGGCTATACATTTGGTTTTCATTTCTACTTTATTTTTCACCAAATTTTCTTTCAAATTCCTTTTCAAGTTTTAGCATTGCTTTATGTTTTTGTTTCAATTCTTTCGGAATTGTCCTTTTTTGTTTTTTAAAGTAATCATAAATCGCCTCGCTCAGTGCTTGTTCTCCGAGCAAGGAGCAGTGGTATTTTATTGGGGGCAGCTTGCCTAATTTTTTTACAATGTCTTTATTTGTTATCTTTAGTGCTTGCTCTATTGTCTTGCCTTTTGCAAGTTCTGTCACAACAGAGCTACAAGCAATTGCTGCAGGACAGCCCAGAGTTTCGAATTTTATGTCCTTGATAATTTCATCTTTTCCCTTTCCCCCCACTTTAATATAAATATGCATCACATCGCCGCAATTATGAAGGCAAAACGATTCTGAAGCAAATGAATGAGAATTTTTGATTTCTAAATTATAGACTTCCCCAGAATAAGTTAAGTTTTTAACTTTTGTTATTGGATTATATAGATAATTATCATCAAACCAAGAATCAACTGAAGCATAAGACTTTGGTTGGTATTTTATCCCAAGAATCGAGCATATTTTTATTAAAGAATCTTGCTGCCCAACATGTATTCTATAATTTTTCTTATGAAAAACACCATTTTTTATCTTTTCTTTTTCTTCATGTATTGAAGGAACAATTTTCTGTCTTAGTAGTAATAATTTAAGTTGATGTAATAATCTATATGAAATAGTTGAGTAGCCTGCTCTTGCTCCATTTCTTTTTATATTCACATACCCCTCTCCTTTCCACATTCCTATAATAAGATGTTTTTGTTTTTGTGGCGGAAGTAACATCATAAATTGAGGAATGCTTTTATTTCTGGCGCCATTTCCAAATAATTTCTTAAAAAATCTTGCTAAAATGGCACTATAGATATAAACAACCACCCCCTTTTCTTTACATCTTTCTCTAATCTTCACATCGAGATTAAAAAGATTTTTTGATATTTTTTTGATATCATCTACTATATTTTTTTCATTGATATGTAGCGCGAAGGATATGAAATTTCTGCAAGGTCCTTCACTAATCCAGCCTTCTGCTAAAAAATAACCACACAATCTTAGAAACTCGTCATTTACAGGAATTTCCTTAGGGAGTTCTTTACTTTTAAAATCATATTTTGCTTTTGAGATATCAATTTTAATAAATTTGATGTCTTTAGTTTCTCTTAAAACGGGATAGAGAACAATATCCCCTTTTTTCAAATCTGCAGCATGATACCACCCAGAAATCAATCTTTTTTTATTTTTAGTTCTAAAGAATTTCTGTTTTTTAGGTATTTTAATTGCTAAAACAAGATGCTCGGGAGTTAAAGAAACTTTTCCAAGCTTACTTTTTAAAAAAATGATTTTTCCTTTGTAATCGCGTTGAAAAACGCCCAATATTTTGTTATATTTTCCATTATGACTTAATACCTCGTGGTTTTTATTAATCTGATTTATATTTACTAACTCAGCATTTAAATGAACTTTTTCTTCTGGCAATAAACAGGTCATGTTTCCAACTTTGCCAATTCCATCTGCCTTAGCAATCTTGCCTACGTTTTTAGGCTTCAGGAAATATTTCATGACCTTCTTGTTATAGTTAAATGGCATTTTGATTATTGTATGCGGGCTTGTACCCCGGACATTTACTCTTTCTGCCATTACAGTTGTAGCATCTAAAGTATTCTATTGAAAAATTCCTTGAATCATCCTTTCTTTTATTCTTGGGCATATTAGCATAAAGTCTTAGCTCACATGTCGCAATTTCTACAGCCCTTACTGGTTTCATCTAGGGGCATTTTAATAGTCCTGAATTAAATTTAATATTTTTTTATCTTTGAGATTCTTGAAAATGTAATTTGCTTTTTTTGCTTTCAGCTGCGCTTTTGTATGGTGGCCTGTCAAAACTGCAATGGTTAAGGCCTTCACTGCTCTGCCAGCTTCAACATCACGAATAGAATCTCCTATCACAATTATTTTTTCAAATCTTTTTTGTCTTGCAATTTTATGGGCTTTTTTAACCGCAATTTTCATTAACTTGATTCTGTTAGTGGTATGCTCGCCAGTTATCAGAAAACGAAACTTCTTTAAGAGATTTGCTCTTCCGAGGAGTGCTCTAGTTATTCTTTCAGTATCGCCTGTTAAAACTATTAAAAAATTATTTTTATCTTTGGCTAGTTTGTTAACAAGGGCATAAGCTCCTGGTAAAATAAAAGGGTTTATATCTTTTGGAAGAATTGAAATGAAAGTTTTGTCATAAAGTTCAAGGGCTTTTGAAATTTTTCTTACTCTCTCCATTTTTGGTACTTTCTTTAATATTGCTAGTTCTGTCAGGACTCTCCTTATCGTCTTGCCAGCATAATCAATTTCGTCCATTCTTGCCCTAATTCCGAAGACTTTTTTGAAAGTGAGTTCTGTTGCTTTGTTATGAAATGGAAATACATCTACAACTGTTTGATCCAAATCAAAAACAATTAGTTTCATTTTTTCTTGCTGATCTTTTTAATTTTTTATTTTTTCTTTTTCACTTTTTTGTTTAAGTCTTCGAGCATCTCATTAACATCAATTCCATGCGCTTTAGCACCTTGTTCGAGAGTCTCTTGCATAGCCATTGGACAGCCGACACAACTCATGCCCTCTTTGAATAAAACCTCGGCAGTTTCAGGATATTTTTTCAAAAGCTGTGCGAATGTCATGTCTTTAGTTATTTTTCTTCCTTTTTGCCCTTTTTCTTTTTTCATTTCTCTAATTTTTTCTCTTTAATTTTCTTTAGAAGCATTTTCAAAGCATAATAACTGCCTCCGAAAATCAATACGCCCGGAATTAGGGTAATGCCAATTGCCGGAGCTAAGGCAATTGCACCAATTGTTCCCAAAAACCCCGCACCAATACTCTCTAAAATATTTGCAATTTTTGGGATATCCTTTTCTATGTTCTTTTGCAAGGCATCTATTTGCATAATGAACTTGCCATTTCTAAAAACTTTCACCTTATGCTCTTCTTCAGAACAGAGAATTACAAGATTACCATTTTTAGAAGCTGTCAAAGCAGCGGCATGCCTTGTTCCAAATCCCATAAAAGGTTTTGTCTTTTTAATCATGGCCCCATAATTTACAATAAAACCCTCTGTGTCTATTATTACTGCTCCATCTATTGTTCCTATTGCTTGTAAGGTCTTTTCTGTGCCGGGCGTTAGAATATTGAACGGCTTGATTTCCTGTTTTATTAATAAAGAGTATCCCGGCTTCTTGCCTTTGACTATAACAAACAAAGCCCCTTCTCCTTTTTTCGCGATATTTATTGCTATCTTCAGAATTTTTTCTTCTATTTCCTTTAATTTTTTATCTTTTCTTTTTTTCCTTTTCTTTTTTACCATTTTCCGAAAGGACTTATCTTGCGTAACGAGTTTATTATGTTTTTTAATTGTTCTATTGTATAGTCAATATCTTTTTCTGTGTTGTCCTTGCCTAAGGTAATTCTTAATGAGCCGTGGGCTTGCTCTGCTGTCAAACCAATTGCTGTCAGGACATGTGACGGGGCTAAACTTTTGGTTGAGCATGCAGAGCCAGTTGAAACTGCAATGCCTTTTTCATTCAGCCTTATAAGCAAGGCTTCACCTTCAATTCCCTTGAAAGAAAAATTGCAGTTGTTTGGAAGTCTCTGTGTTGCATGCCCGTTGAGTTGAGAGTCCCCAATTTTTAATATATTATTTATTAACTTATCTCTTAATTTTGTTTGTCGTTCGGCTTCTGATTTCATAGTTTTCTCGGCAAGTTCAATAGCTTTAGCAAAACCAACTATGCCGGGGACATTTTCTGTGCCACTTCTTAGGCCTTGCTCGTGGCCACCGCCATGCTGAACAGGCTCAATTTTAACATCTGGCTTAATGAACAACAGGCCAACTCCTTTTGGACCATAAAGCTTGTGCGAAGATGCGCTTAACAAATCAATGTTCATTTTTTTAACATCAATCGGAATTTTGCCGAAGCTCTGAACAGCATCGGTATGGAAGTAAACTTTGTGCTTTTTGCAAATTTTGCCAATTTCTTCTATAGGCTCGATTGTCCCTATCTCGTTGTTCGCATGCATTATTGAAACAAGAATCGTATCTTTTGTTATGGCCTTTTCAACATCTCTAGGATTAACTAAGCCGTCTTTGTCGACATTCAAGTATGTTACTTTGAAACCATTTTTCTCGAGCCATTTGCAAGGCTCTTCAATCGCATGATGTTCTATTTTGCTTGTGATTATATGATTGCCTTTTGCTTTGTTAGCAAAAGCCACGCCTTTAATCGCTAAATTGTTTGATTCAGTGCCGCCCGAAGTAAAAATTATTTCATTTGGCCTCGCTCCAAGGAACTTGGCCGCAATTTTTCTAGAGTTCTCGACAGCTTCGCGAGCTTCTACCCCGAATGAATGAAGACTAGAGGCATTGCCAAACTTTTCTGAAAAGTAGGGCTTCATTGCTTCGAGAACTTCTTCCGCTAAAGGAGTTGTTGCGGCATGGTCTAAATAGATTCGTCTCATTTTAGGAATTTATAGTTTTATAATATAGGCAATTTTTATCATAAGCATCGCAATTTAAACATCTTTGCGTGATGGGACTTTCCTTGCTCCAATAGTTAGTTGCATAAAATTTCCATATGCACTTTTCTATTTCTTTTGTTTCCTTTTCTCCTATTTTTTCTATTTTCTTTGTTAGTTCTTTAATTTTATTTTCTATCATTCTTTCCTTATTTTTTACACTCTTTACAGATTACACAGATATAACGGCTTGATTTTATTTTGTTTATTATTTTGTTGATTTCCATGTTGGCGTTCTTACCTTTTTCTATGGATCCCGCAGCTTTTTCTATTTCTTTTGTTGTTTCTTTAGGGAATTTAAGCTTTTTGCCTCGTTTTTTATGCTTATATTGCGAAACCGCAGCCCTTGTTATCTTTAATTTTCTTGAAATTTCCGCATCGCTCAATCCTTTCTTTTCGAGAAGCTCTACGAGGCGCTTTCTTATTGCAGGGATTAGATAGTTTAATTCTATTTTCTGTGTTAAACAACCAAGCCCCGCGAGCATTTTTTGACCCATGCTTTCTTAATCCCTAATGTTAACTATGTTAACTTTTTAAATCTTTCGTCTTTTTTTGCCTTCTACCCTCTATTCTTTTTTACCGATTACCCTTAACCTTTAATGCAAGTGAACCTTTAACATAAGATTTAAATAGTTAAGATTTAGTGAAATTCTGATGGCATTGTTATGGCTTATTATTTTGATTGTAGTCGTTGTAATTATTTTGCTAATTATTATTGGATTCTATAATCGATTTATCGTTTTTGAGAACAGGATTAGTAATTCTTTAGCACAAATCGATGTGCAGCTTAAGAAGAGAGCGGATTTGGTGCCTAATCTTATAGAGACTGTCAAGGGTTATGCAAAACATGAAGAGAAGATTATGCATGAAGTTTCTGAAGCAAGGAAAGCGCTTGTGGGGGCAATGGATTCTAAAGATGTTATTAAAAGTGTTAAAGCTGGAGACGCTTTGCAGGGAGCTTTGATGAGATTGTTTGCTGTTGCAGAGAATTATCCTAATTTAAGAGCCAATGAGAATTTCTCGCAGCTTCAGCAGGAGCTTGCGGCAATAGAAGATAAGGTAGCATATTCAAGACAGTTCTATAATGATACTGTCCTCGCATACAACAATGCCTGTAGAACAATTCCTGGTGCATGGTTTGCTTCAGTGTTTGGAAAGAAGGCCGGCAAGTATCTCGAGATTCCTCAAGCTGAACGCGAAGCGGTTAAAGTTAAATTTTAATACCTCTTTTTTCTGTTGGTAATATGACAATGGCTCAGACAAAAGAAAGAGTTTCGTTTCATGATCAGATTTCAAGAAATAAATGGAAAAGTTTTTTTCTTGTTATAGTTATATTTATTGTTCTGATAGTTCTTGGTTATGTTATAAGTCTTGCTTTTGATCCAGGATATTTTTTTATTATAATGATTTTCGCAACAATTTTTTCTCTCGGTTATACTTTACTCACTTATTATAATTCTGACAAGATTGCCTTAGCAAGTGTTGGCGCCAGGAAAGCTGATCCTGTTGAACATAGAATGCTTTATCATGCTGTTGAAAATATGGCTATTGCTTCAGGATTGCCTATGCCAAAAGTTTATGTAATGCCTGGCTCGCAGATAAATGCCTTTGCAACAGGCAGAAATCCAAAGACTGCCGTAATTTGTGTTACAGAAGGCGCACTGAGAAAGCTGAACAAACAAGAGCTTGAGGGAGTGATAGGGCACGAAATGGCACATATCGCCAACTATGACATTAGATATATGACAACAGTTGCTGTGGTTGTTGGGGCAATCTCAATTTTCTCTCAAATGTTTCTAAGAAGTTTATGGTTTGGCTCTCGTGATAGAGAGGGCAGGGGCAATGTTCTATTCCTACTGATTGCAATTATTTTAGCAATTCTCGCTCCGATTGTTGTTATGCTTGTTCAGTTTTTTATTTCAAGAAAGCGAGAGTTCATGGCAGATGCTGGCTCAGTCCAATTCACTAGATATCCACTTGGACTTATCGGAGCGTTAAAAAAAATCAAGCATGAGCATGAGCCATTGAAAGTGCCTGATGCTGTCAAGCCTTTGTTTTTCTCTGATACTACAAGGAAGATTTCTGGCTTGTTCCAGACACACCCTCCAATAGATGAAAGGATAAAAGTGCTGGAAAGAATGTAACTTGCTTTTATTCTGAGAACAAAGGAATTAAGGAATGCAATCTCAACAGTCAGCATGTTTCTTTAAAGTTTCTTAAAACCGAAAAGTTTAAATATGAGCATATGCTCATATTATTATAATGGGCATATGCCCATAATCTAATAAATAAATAAAAAAAAGAAAAAATAATAGGAGGTAAAAAAAATGCCAGGACAAGACGGAACAGGACCTTTAGGACAAGGGCCTTTAACAGGAAGAGGTTTAGGACCTTGTGGCAGAGGCTTAAGAAGAGGATTTAGATTTGGCAGGGGATTAGGCTTGGGATGGAGATGTTGGGCTACGGGAATCGCCCCCTCAGCACCAGTAACTTTATCAAAAGAAGATGAAAAGAAAATTCTTGAGGCTGAATTAGAGGAAATCGAGACTGAAAAGCAAGAAATAGAGAAAAGATTAAAAGGACTAAAGTAATCCTATTTTGTATTACAAAGATGGCAAGGCCGAGATTGTGCAGGAGAGTTAGATTTCGCCCGGGTATTACTTATTTCAAGCCAGCAGGCGTTAGAATGATTGGATTAGATGAATCTATCATAAGTGTTGAAGAGTATGAGGCTGTCAGATTGAAGGATTTAGAAGGATTGGAGCAGGAACAGGCTGCTAGGAAAATGGGAATCTCTCGACCGACATTTCAAAGACTTCTCAAGAGCGCAAGAAGAAAGATAGCTGATGCAATTATCAAAGGAAAAGCATTAAGGATAGAAGGCGGGCACTTCAGATTTGTTTGATTTTTATCTTTATATGGTCGTATTTTTTTATCTTTTTAAAGTTCCATACAAGAGCTTGATTTCCAAAACGTTTTTGTTTTTATCAAGCTTCATCTTATGGAAAATTTTTAAACCTGGATTTATAATGTTTCCGTAAGGTCCAAGAATGCTATCTGGGGAAACAGAAAGAATCAATTCATAGCCATTTTCTATTTTCTCTATTTTGTAGCATTCGACCATAAATTTTTCTGGTTTTTGATAGAGCTTGAAACTTAAACCATCAAGATCATTTATCCCTATTTTAGCGATATCTTTTAATTCAGTTTCTATTTCCTTTTGTTTTATATCAACAAAATCCTCTAAAGTTATTTTGCCCTTTAGTTCCAACTCTATCTGAGGTTCTGTTTTTCTATATTCAAGACAACCTGTATTCATTATAAAACCAAGTAAAAAAGGCAACGTCAATGAGATATGTCTTTTCATGATCTTAGTTAGGAAACAAACTTTTTATAGATTTGTGTGAGAAAAAAGATATTTTAAAATGTTTTTGATTCTTTAACTTAGCCGCAGCTTCCGCCTGAGCCAGAGCTTGATGAACCGCCGCCGAAGCCAGGAGAAGGATTTTCTGTGCTGAATGATTCTGAGCAGACAGAAGGCTTTGGGCCTGTGAATGCATTGCATATCGCTGTGGCTATCGTTTGAGAATCTCGAGGATAAATATTGGCTTCTTTGCCATCGAGTATGAATGTAGGCGAGCCTTGAACGCCATATTGCTCATTGAGAGCTTTGTCTTCTTCCATATATTGTGATGCTTTGCCTGACATGCATGAATTTAGCTTGCTTTCGTCTATGCCTGCTTTTTTAATACAACTAGGAGCATCACCTGCTTCAACAAAGCATTTCAAGTATTGGATTAATTTTGCAGATTGCTCTTGTCTTATACAAATCATTCTCGAGTTTTCTGTGTCTTCTTTCTCGCCGTGCATTGTATATGACACAAAGCGCAGTTCGACGTTTGCTTTTCCTTGGAATTTTTCCCAGACAGGCAACAAGCCTTTCAAAGCTTGCAAGCCGTAAGGGCAGTAGCTCATGATGAAAACTTGCAATGTTGGAGCATTAGGAACTTTGACTACGGCTCCTGTCATGCCTTTTGTCTTTACTTTTTTGATGTCATTGACTGTAATTTTTGCGATAATTTTTTGTCCCGCATAAGGAGCATTTGCATCTAAGAACAAGTGTGTTGCATTCATTTCAGTGACTCGAGCTTTTGGAAAGTTTCCAAGCTCAACTTCTTGGCCTATTGTTGGAGTTATCGTTGTTATTATCTCGGTTTCTGTAAATTTCACTTCGAAATTGCCATTAGGAGCTGGGATCACTGTATCATTTCCATAAAGTTTGAGAGTTATTTTATCCTCAGTCACACTTTCTACTTTATATTTGAAAAATCCGAAAGGAATCTCTTGGCTCTTAGTTGCTTCTTGGCTCAATTTTACATGCGTTTCATTTTTTTCAAGAACCTTGAAAGGCCATGGATAGTCAGTTATCTCATAAGTTTTGTTGAGCTCTGGCTGCTCGTTAAAGGCATCTGTAAAATCTTGTATAGCAAGCCAGCTTGTCCTATTCATTTCCATGCTTCTGTTTTCTCTCGTTATTCTTTCATAAGTGAAAGTTTTTGTGCTATCATACTCGCCGTAAGCATCCTTGGCATCAAGGGTGATTGTCTTGCTTTCGCCAATTGCCATAGTTTCTAATTCAGAATCAAGCTTATCAGAAGCAAGATTGAATGAAGAAGCGACAGTTCCTTTCTCGAATTCTGAGGTGCCACTGCTTATTGCAGTGCCATTTTCTGTCTCGAGAGAGTAAGTTAAGTTAAGCATCTCTTTTGTGGTTGTTGGGCCCTGCTTTGCAAAAATTATAACGAGAACTATAATTAGGGCAATAACAGCAACGATTAACGCGATTATGCCTACTCGAGTCCAGTTTATTGGTGCTTTTGGCTTTGGATCAGAAATTACTTGTGTTTGCGGTGCATCCTCATCCTTAGCCTTCTCTGTTTCCATCTTTGTTTTATGAAATGGGTATTTAAAAATGTTTCTGCATTTTAGGCGCTGTAGAAAGTTTCTTATAGAAAAAAGCACTCCTGTCCTTTAAATCCAAA
>JBNAVB010000016.1:0-11327 GCA_049699715.1 Candidatus Pacearchaeota archaeon
TTGGATTTAAAGGACAGGAGTGCTTTTTTCTATAAGAAACTTTCTACAGCGCCGTAATAGTAATAACCTTTATATTTCTTTCTAAAAGCGCCGCCGGGCAATTAGATATAATCACTGTTAAGTGAGCCGAGCGTTAGCGAGAGTGCAGCGTGGCACGGAGCGGAACGAAGTGAGCACCGCAGAGTGCCCGAGGGCGCCGAAAAATTAAATTAAAACTAAGAAAAGCCAATAAATAAGTGTATTCACAATTGTAAGGAGTATTCCTATTTTAGCAAATTCAAAGAATGTTAAAGTCTCACCCGATCTCTTTTCTGCATTTTGTATTATTATAACATTACTTGCCGCACCCAGTATAAACAAATTACCAGCTATTGTACTTCCTGCGGCTAAAGCGATCATTTCTTTTGTGCCGGCGCCAGCATGAAGAAGTAAAGGCAAATACAAAGCCACTAGCGGAACATTAGAAAGAAGTTGACTCAACCCTATACTTATCAGCAAAATTGAAGGTATGCTAAGGATGTTTACATTTGCACCATTAATGATATTTTGAAAAAAATTACTATTCCATACGCTTTGCATTAAAACAAACATGGAAGCAAAAAAGATAAGTGTATGCCAATCTATTTTTTTAATTATTTTAAATCTTTTTGAGCTAAAGAGCAAAATAGGAAGCATTGATATTAGTGCTATATAAGTTAACCTAAAATCAATTGGCAATCTTAAAGATACAACAATAATTTTTACTACCACAAGCATGATAACCAAAATCAAAGAAAGTTTTGAGAGAAAGGCTATTTTATAATCTGTTATTGGTTCTTGCGAGTGGTTAATACATGCTTTAAAATCTGTTCTATAAAATAATTTTAATATTAGGTACGTTAAAAACAGATTTATTATAGTGGGTAAAAAGAGGTATTTCAAGAAGGTAACAAAAGGATTGTGAACATTACCATTGATTGCAATCAAAAGATTTTGTGGATTTCCTATTGGGCTCATTACACTTCCAATAGTTACTGCAAAAGCCAATGCTAACAGCAAGAGTTTTGAATTTATTTTGTGGTTTCTTACGAGAAGTAAAATGACAGGAGTACCAATGATCGCTAGAGTATCATTCATTAAAATGGCAGAAAGAATACCGAATCCAAATAGAATAAAAATCAGTAAGCTATCTGTAGATTTTGCATTTTTAAACAACTTATAAGTTAAATGAGAAAGATAACCGCTTTCTTCAAGTGCTTGACCTATTACAAACATTCCAAAAAGAAATAAAATAACGTCAAAATTTATCGATTTTATAGCTTCAATCGGAGTTATTTGACCAGTAATTAAAACAGCCAATGCTCCAAACAACATTATTTGCCATATTTGCAACTTTATATTACCGACTTGCCTAATTGCGATAAGCAAAAATACAATCGATAAAATAATTATTGAAATCGGAAACATATTTATATGGTTATTTCTTTCCATTTAATAAATATTCTGTTTAGAGGCGCCCGAGGGGATTATAGATAACGTATGCGATTAAGAGAAGTTTTCACGGAGTGAAAATTTGGATGGAGAAACCTGCAAGGTTTCGCTCCTAGAGAATCTAAAATTGAGATTCCAACAGAAGATTTTATGGGTGAAAAATTATTTTATGACTTTTATGACAAACCCAAGAGAGCCTAGAGAAGTAGTTTTATACGCTACGAATGGATGAGAGATAAAAAGAGACTATCTAAAATAAATTTGGTTTAGACACCAACCTCTTTTTATTATTTCTTCAAATCTTTGCGAAGAAAGCTGAAGATTTGACTATTGGAACACGAAAATGTTTAGCCCGAATTGCGTGTAATTAGTGTTAGCAGATCCGACTGAATTGGGGGCAAGGCTTTATAGAAAAGAATAAAAAGCGAGCGTTCTTTAATTGGATATGAGTCATAGATGTGTTAAATGCGGCAAGATATATGCTTCTACTGCGCCCGAGATCCTGAAAGGCTGTGAGTGCGGCAGCCATTACTTTTTCTTTTTTAGGGATGAAGACAAGGTTTTGCGCGAGGAGACTGAAAAACTCACGCCAAAGGACCGCGAGGAAATAATGCAGGACATCAAGGAAGTGTTGGGACCAGAGATCGAGAAGCCTGTTATTCTTGACTTGGAAAGCGTTAGAGTAACCAAGCCAGGCAAGTTTGAGATTGATATTGTTTCGCTGTTTAAGAAAAAGCCTGTTATCTATAAGCTAGAAGAGGGCAAATACATCATTGATATAGCCTCGACATTCAAATTCTTTGAAAAAAAGAAGAGTAAACAAGAAATTTTAGATTAATTGGGGATAAATAGAAAGATTTATATATAGAATTTCCTACAATAAAATAGTAACAAAGGCTAGGGAGAAAAAAATGAATTATAGAGATATAAAAAACAAAAATTGTTGGGAGCAGCTCAGAGAAGCACAGCTGGCAATTTCAGATTTGCTTGAAAGTAATAATTGGAAAAAATATGAGAAAAGGGTTTATTCTGGAGATAACAATGCAGAAAAGATGTTTATAATGCAAATTAAAACATTCGCTTCTAACAGAACTGGCTATGACCTAAGCTATAAACTGGCTGAAGATGCAAACACATTAAGAAAAAACATAAGAAAGAATGATTTTAAGATTAGCGGAGATGATAGCCTCAAGCGAGAAATATACCGTGCTCTCTCAAAATATGTCGGGATAATTATGCTTATAGAAGCAGAAAATTAGATACGGGCTGTCAATAGATGCTAACCCATATAGCTTAGTTGTTTCTTTTCTTTTTCTGTTTTGACTTCTGACAGTTTTGTAAATAAGTTTTTTAACTTTTCTTCGAATTCTTTGGCTTTCGCCATCAAAGGTTTAGGGTCAATTGTCAAGCCAAGATATTTATCCAATGTTTCGATTAACTTTGCCGCCCCCCTATTGTCAGGCATGTCCGAGTGAGTTTCAACAAAAAAGCACGAGAGAGGAGTTTCTTTCATTCTCATGAGCAATGCGCCTGTCACACCGATGATTATGCCTTCATCAAGAGGCTTGACTTTCATTGTCTGAATTGTTTTTTTCTTCTCTTCACGGCTTGCGTAATAGAAAACTTGTGGCTCTTTGATCTGCGCAGTTGATGCTACTCCTTCCAATCCTATAAACTCTTTGGCTTTGAGCTCCTTGGCTAAGCGCACTAATGTGTCGGCGATTTCCCATTCGAGACCGTCGACAGGCGTTACAGCCTGGACAAGTATTATATTTGTCTTCTTATCATAAAAAATTTCAAGAGGATAGATAAGCGTTGTCTTATGGATTGCGGCTACAGGTGTTATCTTGTCACTAGTGATTCGGCCTATGGGTTTTGCGCCTAGATTCCTTATTAAGAATTCTGTGGTTATGGTAGAAACAAAACCAAATCCAGGAAAACCTTCTATGATAATTGGTTTTTGTGGCCTCTCTTCAAGTTCTATTCGCATTTTTCAACCTCTTTTTAAATCTTTTTCTTTCCCCGCTTTTTTTTCAAAGTTAAAACGCGGATAAGGTTTATAAAGCTTTTCGCTTTTTTTATATTATGGAAATGGAGGGGAAGATAAAAGGGGCTTTGATCAAGGCCGCTGGAGTGAAATCAAAAAAAATTGTCATTGAAGTACCTAAACAAGGATTCGGCGATTATGCTTTTCCTTGTTTTGGGCTTGCAAGAGAGCAAAAAAAGAATCCTGTTTTGATTGCTAGTGAGCTTGCGAAGAAGCTGCAGAAACAGCTGCCCAAAGGGATTGAGAAAATCGAGGCTGTAGGCGGTTATGTCAATTTTTTCATCGATAAAATTTATTTTTCTGAGCTGACTGTGGCTGAAGTTCTAGAAGAAAAGGAGAAATATGGCTCGCTTCAATTGAAAGGCAAGGCACTTATTGAGCACACAAGTATTAACCCAAATGCATCACCACACGTCGGAAGAATTAGGAATGCTATTACAGGAGATATTCTTGCGAGACTGTTAAGGTTCCATGGCTATGACACCGAAGTTCATTATTATGTAAATGACGTGAGCAAACAGATGGCACTGCTTGTGTTGGGCGCTAAAGGCAACGAGACTTTTGACAAGCTGCTCAATCTCTATGTGAGCATGTCCCAAGAAATGGAAGAAGACCCTGAAATTGAACAAAAAGTATTTGAAATCCTGAAAAAAATTGAGAGCAGGGACAAAGAAACTCTAACTAAATTGGATAAACTTGTGAAAACGGCTGTCGAGGGTCAGAAAAAAATTCTTGAGAAGCTCGGAATTTTTTATGACTCTTTTGATTATGAGTCTATTTATCTCGAAACAGACACTCTGAAAAAAATTTTGAAGGAGTTGGAAAAATCGAAGAGGCTAGAGAAAGATATCGAAGGAAGATTCATTTTAAATCAAAATAAGATGAAGTGGCAGTTCGAGAAGGAAATGAAGTCGCCGGTTCTTGTGCTCACGAGGAGTGACGGTACAGGGCTTTATCCTCTGCGCGACTTGGCTTATACAATTGATAAATTAAAGATTGCGCCTGTAAACATAATTGTTCTTGGAGAAGATCATAAACTTTATTTCAAGCAACTCAGCGCGGCTTTGGAGCTTCTTGGCTATATTGCGCCTCGCGTGGTTCATTATTCTTTCATTCTTCTAAAAGACAAAGAAAGTAAGAGTGGAAAGAAAATGTCAACGCGCAAAGGCGAAGTGATTCTTGTCAGCGATTTTATCAGAGAGGCTATCAATAAAGCGAAACAAGAGATTAAGAAAAGGAAGCGAGATAAACAAGTTGCTTTGGACAAAGTAGCTGAAGCCATAGGCGTAGGAGCTGTTCGTTATGGCATTGCGCGCTATGAGCTTAACAAAGAAATATTGTTTGACTGGCATGAGGCTCTGAATTTTGAAGGGAACAGCGCGCCTTATCTTCAATATAGCTATGCTCGAGCATCTAACATCTTAAAAAAATTAGGTAAAATCACAATTGGCGAGGAAAATTACAAAAATATCGAAGATAAAGAGTATGCCTTAATTAAGGAGATAGGGGCATTTCCAGAAGTGGCGAAAGCTGCCTTAGAACAGTTGAAACCCCATTTATTATGCAATTATGCTTATGAACTTGCACAAACTTTCAATGATTTTTATGAATCTTGCAATGTGATTAACGCTGAACAGGGAATTAAAGAAAGAAGAGTTTCACTTGTGAAAGCCACAAGACAAGTCTTGGCTAATTGTCTGAACATTATTGGAATCCCAGTTATTGAAGCGATGTAATAAAATATGTAGAGCGGTGTCTCTAAATTCTTAATCCCTATTTTTTGTCATTGGCATTTTGAATTAACTTTACAATCTTGTCCTTAATCTCTTTTGTTGTTTCTTCTTTAACGAACACCTGGTTGTCTTGATGTAATTTTTTAATCATGTTCAAGTGATTCTTATATATTCTAAAATTGTATGTAGTCGATAAACTATAATCCCCTTTCAAATCAGTGTAAACTATAAAATATCATTCATGAATTTTTCTTCTTTTTTTCGGAATGCTGATATTGTAGGGAGACATTTTGATATAATCTCTTGCATTATACTGAAACATTTATAACCTTTCTTATTTTTTATTATATATTATGGCATACAATATTTATGTCGAGAGTTATGGTTGCTCGGCTAATCTGAGCAATGCCGAGATAATAAAAGGCATCTTGGCGAGCAGAGGATTCAACATTGTCAATAATGAGAAAATTGCCGATATTGTTATCGTGAATACTTGCATTGTAAAAGGGCCTACTCTCAAGAAGATAGAGACAAGGATTAAACATTTTGCTTCAAAAAAGTTGATTGTTGCCGGATGCATGCCGGAAGCTTACTTAGATAGAATCAAGAAACTCGCGCCACGAGCCTCGATTGTTAGTGTGCATCATATCAGAGAAATTGTGGGAGCCGTGAAAGAAGTTTTGGAAAACAGGAGGCAAGTTACTCTTGTTGGTCGGTCAAAAGAGATAAAACTAAATTTGCCCCGCTTGTCGCAACAAAAAGGCATAGGGATAAGCCAGATTTCGCAGGGTTGCGTGAATAATTGCGCTTATTGTGTTGTGCGCTTAGTAAAAGGACCTCTTTTCTCGTATCCACGCGAAGCGATTTTAAAAGATATTAAACATGCTTTGGATTCTGGATGCAAGGAGATTTGGTTGACATCTCAGGACAATGCCTGTTATGGCTGCGATAGGGGCAAGAGAGAATTGCCATTGCTGCTGAGTGAGATCTTCAAACTTAAGGGAAAAAAATCAAAGTTTTTTGTGCGGGTGGGCATGATGCATCCTTCGAGCTTGTTGCCGATTGTTGACGAAGTATTTGAGTGCTACAAGAACGAGAAGATATTCAAGTTTTTGCATTTGCCTGTTCAATCTGGCAGTGATCGAGTTCTGAAATTGATGAATCGAAAGTATAAAGTCAAGGATTTTTTGCTTATTGTTAACAAATTCAGGAAAAAATTCTCTCAAGGAACTCTGAGCACTGATGTAATCGTGGGGTTTCCTGGCGAGACTCGAGAGGATTTCAAGAGAACTTTAGCCCTGATTGCGAAAATTAAGCCAGAGATCTTGAACATCTCGAAGTTTTGGCCGATGCCTGAGACTAAGGCAGCAAAAATGCCTTGCCAAGTCGGCGATGCTGAGAAAAAGAAAAGGGCGATTGAACTTATGAGACTACACAACCGGATTTGCATTGAGAAAAATAAAAGATTTATTGGAAAAAAATTTCGAGTTTTAGTTGATGCGAAGGGTTTTGCGAATTCTTGGCTTGCGAGAAATGAGAATTATAAACTGATTGTTGTAAAGAACAAGGGGAATAAAGAAAATTTGCTTGGGAAATGGCTTGATGTGGTTGTTTCTGGGGCTGCGCGGCATTATCTATTTGGCAGAGTGGTGTAGATAGTGCCGAGTGATATATACTTAAAAATGGAGAAAAACAAATAAAAATAAGTAAAGATAAGAAAAATCTTAATTTCTCGACCTCTTTTTTGTTTTGAGCTTTGTTGTTGTTCTTGCTTTATATTTTGACTTTGCTCAATGGAGTCATCTTATCCCAAGAATGTTCAAAGATTTGCTCCAATGCGCCTGCAAAGAACGGGCTGTTAACCCAAACACCAACATCATAGTTAGGATGAACTTCCTCGTCGTCCAAGATTAAGAACATCAGCTCTTTGCCGTCAATTATTGTAAACCTTGATTTTATCTTACCACTTCTGACTTCTGCAATCTTGTTCAACTCTCTCGCGACTTGGTAGTTTTTAGATGTCACGGGAGCTGCGATTCTCACACTCACGCCTCTTTTCTTTGCTTTTTCAATTGCCGTCTTCAATGCCTCGAACTTTCTGGTCAAACCTTCTGCTGTCGTTGCTATTGTAACTATCTTGTTGGCGTTCCTTACCATCATGTCGAGATGGTTGTAGATGTTATTCCTTCCGCGAATTGCCCCGCTCAAGTCTGTAGGTTCGATATATTTTATGCCTGTAGTGTGCAATGCTGTCAACTCTTCCAAGACATCGCTACCTTTCAATTCTTCTAATCTCTTGGACATATCTTGTGCATCTCGTACAACATTTCTTTTGACTCTCTCTACGACTTCTTCAGGTTTCAATGCAACGAACTTGATTGGCTTACCTAGTTTCATCACTATAATCCCTTTTTTCTCCAAGCTCTCAAGAATATCATAAGTCCTTGATCTTGGAACCCCTGAGATATCAGCTAGTTCGCCTGCTGTGCTCACTCCTCTAGAAAGCAACGCTGTCCAGACTCTCACCTCATACAAATTAAGACCAAAAATTTTCCTCAATCTGCTCAAAAACTCTTCTTTAACAATCATTTTTTATTTACTTTTGCATAGCAATTGCAAATGCATTATTGTCTTTAGTCTTAAGTAGTATTTAAAGCTTTCTATACTTTATTCATATTTTTCGTTAAATTATATTCGAATTGCGACTATTTTATCCATATGTATCTAAAAAACATTGAAAGATATTATTATCTCGTTGTCTTTGATTTTCTCTTCGAAAACATGTTTGTAATGGCCTTTAGCCTTGTTGATCAAAATTTCCTTTGCGTTTACTTTTTCTTTTATATTCTTCTCAAATTTTTTTGCCACAGCTTCAAGTTCTTTATCAAGCTCGAGCGATAGCGAGATGATTTGCTCTTTTTTCAAGCCAGCCTTTTTTCTTGTTTCCTGGACTGTGCGCATTATTTCTCTTGCGTAGCCTTCTGCCTCAAGTTCTGGAGTTAGTTTTGTGTCTAATTCTACTTCAAATTTGCCCTTTTCCTGTTCGAAAATGAATTTTTTGACATTGATTTGTCTTAAAACGATTTCTTCAAGCTCTTTTTCGAGTTTCTTGTCAGCTTTTACTGTGATTGATGGCAGAGGCCATCTTACTCCTATGCCTGCTGTCGAACGTAGTGCTAAGGCTCTTTCGATAATTTGCAATGCTGATGAGAATTCTTGTTCTATATTTTTATCAATGAGCTTTTCATTGAACGTGGGCCACTCTGCCATGTGAATTGATTCTTCTTTCAGGCCGAATGCCTTTTTCATTTCTGAGAAGATTGCTTCTGTTATGTATGGCGCGATGGGCGCGAATAGATGGATTATATTTATCATTGACTCATAGATTGTGTAAAGAACCGTCTCGCGTTCTGTTTCTGTGCCAACAGATGATTTCTCACGGACAAGCTGGATGTAAACTCTGCTGAGCTCTAGGAAAAAAGTCTCGATTTTTGCTATGATCTCGTCAAGCTTGTAAGTTTCATAGAGCTCTGTGACTTCTTTTATTGTTGAATTCAACCGCGAAAGAATGTATCTTTCCTCAAGCGAAGGGGATGGTTTTATTTTTGTTGGATTCCTGTTCAGAAGCTGCGCAAGCTCAAGAAGATAGTTCTTGATATTCCAAAGAACATTTATGTTCCTCTGCTTTTGTTTCATCCCTTCCCATGAAAAATTGAGATTCTCGCCTGCGCGGCATTCAGTCATGTAGTATCTGAAGAGATCTACACCATATTTGTCAAGGACTTCGTAAGGGGAGACAACATTCCCCAAAGATTTTGACATTTTCATACCTTGCCAATCAAGAATCATGCCGTGAACATAAACTGCTTTATAGCAAGGCTTCTTCAAGGCGATGAGGCTACAGGTAAGCAACATTGAAAACCATAATTTGATTTGCTCGTTTGCCTCAAGAATGAAGTCCGCAGGGAACCACTCGTTGAAAAAATCTCCGCGAGAAGGATAGTACAGGCAGTTCCAAGAGGTCGTGCCGGAGTCGAGCCAGACATCAAGAACATCTGGAACCCTTGTCATTTCCTTGCCGCATTTTGGACATTTCAACTTTACAGAATCAATCCAAGGTTTGTGCAAGTCTTCTGGTAATTTGTTTAAAGCTTTTTTCTTGAGCTCTTCTTGTGAGCCAATGACTTCTATCGCTTTACATTTTTCATTTGAACATTCCCATATTGGAACCGGTGTTCCCCAGTAACGCTGTCTTGTGATGCTGTTGTCTTTCAGAACTTTTACCCATGCATCAAAAGCTGCCTGCGCCCATTTCGGAACCCATGTTACTTTCTTGTTGGCTTTCAACATTTCAGGAATCAGGTCCTCTATTTTCAAGAACCATTGTTCTGTTGCACGGAAAATCACAGGATTGTGGCAGCGCCAGCATAAAGGATATTCGTGCTCGACTTCTGTAGTAGCGAGTAACGAGCCTTTAGCTTTCAGCATTTCTATTATCTTGGCATCATCTTTTTTTGCAGTGAAACCTTTCAGAAAATCGATGTCCAACATATTACCTTTTTCGTCGAGTGTGTTGAAAGGTGGAATGTTGTAGCTCTGACCAACTTCGAAATCCTCAGGGCCGCTACCAGGAGAACAGTGAACTAAACCAGTGCCAGCATCTGTAGTAACATATTCTTCGCTTAGGATGACTGTGTGAACGTTTTTGTGTTTTTTCTTCAAGCCATCAAAAATGTTCTTCATCTCTCTGTAGAAAGGATGTTCATACTCGAGGCCTTCGAGCTTTGTACCTTTTATTTCATCAATAATTTTAAATTTTTTTTCAAAAACGCTTGCCATGACCACATTTGCAAGAGCTTTTGCAAAAATCCAAACCTCTCCTTTCTCTTTGCCTTCTTCAACGCGAACTTTAACATACTCAAGCGAGGGGCTTACCATAACAGCAAGATTGAAAGGAATTGTCCATGGAGTCGTGGTCCATATTATCAGAAACTCATTCTTTTTATCTTTTAGTTTAAACTTGAGGAAAATGCTCTTGTCTTTAACATTTTCGTATTCAAGCTCATGTTTTGCTAAAGATGTCTCGCAACTAGCACACCAATGCATAATTTTCTTGCCTTTGTAAAGCCTTTTTTGTTCATAAGCTTTTTTTATAAGGAACCATTCGTTGCTCATAAATTCGTTGTCTATTGGCTTGTACGAGTTCTCATAGTCCATCCACACAGCGAGTTTAAGCAGATCTTGATTCATTTCATTTAGTCTGGCCATGGAGTAGCTTTTGCACTCTCGGTTAAATTTGTCTATGCCATATTTCAGAATTGCTTTTTTATCATTTAGCTTGAGAAGTTTCTGAACAGCGTTCTCAGTTGGCAAGCCATGCATGTCATAGCCTGCGCGGTCCCAGACATTAAATCCCCTCATCCTTTTATATCGAAGAACAGTGTCTTTCAAGCAATTGTTCCAGGCATGGCCTATATGGAGTTTGCCCGAAGTGTAAGGCGGCCCCTGCAAAAAATAGAACTTCTTGCCCATCTTGTTCTTTTCTTTGACCTTCTGATAAATCTTATTCTTGTTCCAAAATTCGAATATCTCTTTCTCTTTTGCCTTAAAATCATACATTTTCTCTTTTTATCATATTACTTAGTTTTTTAATCTTTTAAATCTTTTTTATCCTATTTATCCAAGTAGTAAACAATTGATAAAAATAAAATAAAGAAATAGAAAAATAAACAATGGAAGATTACCAATCTTCTTCTCCGATATCCTCTTCTTCTGAGCCCTCTTCTTCCTCATCAAATTCTTCCTCGTCCTCTATATCTTCATCCTCCTCTTCGCTTTCCTCTTCATCCTCTGCCGTATCTTCTCCTTCAAAATCCTCTTCTTTTTTCGCCATCTTAAGTTTTAACCTTCATCAGTTAAAATGTTAAATTTTTGTTTCTAATTGATAATTAATTTATCGCTAATTCTGCAAAAACTGGTTAACTTTTACAAAAACAAGGGCTTTATAAATTTTTTGCTTTCTTTGGTGTGTTGCACGATTCCTAAAAAGTAACATAGCTCTCGCTAATTTCTTTTCC
>JBNAVB010000017.1:0-9345 GCA_049699715.1 Candidatus Pacearchaeota archaeon
TATCTGAACCTTCAATCTATCTGTTCGAACAAGCCATCAAGCGCATACAAGAGCTCTCGGATTTAACAAAAGACACAATTCCCCAATTCGGAGATTCTATATTAGATCCTATCTTAGGAACTGTAGTCGAGGGCGAATGCGCTCCGAGCGAGACTGACTTTTTTATGGGATTAGTCAAGGAAGCGGAACAGATTATCGCTGCGAAGGGAAGCTTAGCTGGCATGGGCGCTTTAGACGAGGCCTACGTCGCGCCCGATAACACGAATGCTGGAGTTGTGGAAATAAAACAACACTCAGAATTCTCTGATATAATTAGTAAATATAAATTAAGCGAGTTGGGGGCTACTGCCAAAGGCGCGCTTGTCATTAACAGCATTCTTGAAAGAAGATATGAGACTGCATTGAAAATCGCCAAAGATTTGCCTTGGGAATACAGAGCAAAAGTTCAGTCAATAATTAATGAAATAAAAAAATTAGAGTATAATGTTAATCAAAATTCAATAAATAAATCAGAAAAAACTTGAAAGGAGGTAAAAAATGAAAAATTTAATAGCAATGATAGTGATTGCTTTGATGTTGGCTTTGCCTTTCACAACTGCTGCGATGCAGCAAGGCAATGAAATTTTGCCTGTAGAGCCTGGCTTTGGAGAAAAGATAAAAATGAGAGAGCAGCTTAAGGAGCAATTCCTTGGAGATCAAAGTTACAGGGAACAGCTCAGAGAAAGAATTAGGAATTGTGTTGGTGACAACTCGACCGAATGCCAAGAAGTTAAAGACGAGAGGGAAGAGGTGATCAAAGGTGTGATGGGGGAGGTTTGCCAAAACACCGAGCAAATCATGGAAAGAGTTAGGATTAGGATTCAGAATAACCCTAAACTGACTGGCGAAGAGAAAGATTCCATGATTAGGGTAATGAAAGAGCAAGAAACCGAGCTTCAAG
The DNA here is from genome assembly GCA_049699715.1 of Candidatus Pacearchaeota archaeon. Taxonomy (GTDB): domain Archaea; phylum Nanobdellota; class Nanobdellia; order Pacearchaeales; family UBA284; genus JAVZYK01. The sequence continues at coordinate 941 of JBNAVB010000017.1, forward strand.
GCCTATGTGAGCAAGTCGAAGGAGCTAATGCAACCAAGTTGGGGGAGCTGGTTCGGGAGAGGAAACAGCTCATGAAAGAAACAAAGGTTAAGTTTGGGTTGGCTAAATCAATTGTACATGCAAAAAGAGTTGGCCTTGTTTTGAATCGTGCAGAGCATCTAGAGACAAAGTTGCAAGATTTTATTGAGAAGGGGAATGTGACTAATTGCGGAATTGAAAATCTAACTAAAGAGTTTAGTGCAAAAATTGATGAAGCTCGCGTTGCTTACAATGAAAGTATTGATTTGTGGCAACAGTTCAAGGAATCTGTACAGAACCACGAGCCAAATACAGACTTATTGCGCGAGGCTCAAGCAAAGATGCAACTTGCGCAACTCAAGCTCAAGGAAGCTCATGTTGTATTGAAAGATATAATTGTTGAGCTCAGAAAATGCCGGCAAATAGAGAAAGTCGAGGAAAACGAGAAAGAACAGGCTGAAGAGCAAACAGAAGAAGACTAAGAATGAAAATGGAAATCGAAACTAAGATATTGGCAATGATCTCGATTATGGTTCTGATAGCTATAATCGTGTTAGTCTCTGGGACTGGTTGTGGCTCGACAAACGCTGAAGCGGATGCAAAGGCGCTTGATACAGAGCTAGAAAGCTTAGAAGAAACAAGTAATGAAATTAACAATATGAACATGGATGAGCTAAGTGAAAGCGAGCTTGAAGAGCTAGAAGGATTGTTTTAAATTTATTTGATTTTTCTTTTTTTTCTTTTTATTTTTCTATATTTATTATTTTTTGCTTTTTATCTTAATCACTTTCCCTTTTCTTTATCTCTTGCTCTAACTTGTAATCTTCTCTCAGACTATCATATTTTCTTACTATCCTGCGAGCTCTTTCTTCTTTATAATTTGTGCATATCTCAAAAAGAATATTGTCAAATCTTGTCTCTGTGAAGCTATTTCTTCTGCAGTTTTTGCTTTCTTTAGATCTTCCAAGGAATTTTCAAGCCGGTTTTTATAATAGGTTTCTATTATTCGAGAAAAAAGTCTTGGCATTTTCTGTTTTCTTTGGCATTACTTTATTTTCTCATGAAGCCAAAGGAGAAAAGAAACAAAGTTTCTTTTTTTATTAATTTTTGTTTGAATTTTATATGACTCTTCTGGGCGAGGAACGCTGGATGTAGCTGTATCCTGTATTCTAAGATAGAGAGTATAAGGCAAGGGTTCTTCCGGCATTATCTGTTTCCTGAGCTCGCCGATTCTCTGATACAACTCTTTTTTTGTTGTAGAGATTACAGAAAACAAAGGGGGGCATTCAAATGTATCTTCATTATCTGTAAATATATAAAACCGATATTTTTCTTTAGGTTCTTGGGAACATTTGTAAGATAATCTTAAAGAATAAATTAGATTCTTAATAAAAAGGCTTTCTTTACCGAAAGCGTTTACAAATATATTGTTTTTATTAGTATAGATGTCTATTTCTCTTGATTTAAAAGGAGGGATCACTGGAACTGCAGGAGTGACAGTTATCTTTCTCTCTTTCCTGGCTTTGAAATTTGCGTAAAACAGGTCTTCGAATGAGGGCTCAAATAAAGGCAAACTGAGCCATTCCTTTATGTTTCTGAAAGAGTCCACCATAAACTACTTTAGAATGAAGTCTATTTAAAATTTTCTCTTTTCACGAATTTTCTATTCATGAGATTCTATTCATGAGAGCTTTTTATTCCCACTACTCTGACTTTTTATCGCTATGATTTTTTTAAAACTTTCTTAGAAATTTTTAGAGATTTGCCTTATGCATCAGGATGTTCCTTATTTCTTGGTGGATTTCTTTGCTGTAGTCGGGGTTGAATTTGAGGATTTTTGAGCAATGGGTGGGCTCTGAACAATAGCCAAGAATACATTTCGGGCCTATTATCGGGCTAAGTTCTGGGAGCTTTTCTTTTATCAGCCCTTCTTTTATCTCAGAGGTTGCGAGTCTTTCAGGCTCGCATGTAGTGCACAGTCTGAGCGAAAGCTCGCCCAAAGTGAGATTGTATAAATCATAAGTTTCTACAGTTCTCAGTCTGATGCATCTAGGAAGGATGTATATTGCATCTTTCCTCTCGATGCCGTTTTCAGTCAAATATCTCATGAGCATGATTTGTTCAGCAGAAGCTTTGAGATACTCCTTAAGTAGCTCTTCTTGGCCCTGCTGCTTCAGTGGCGGAGGTATCATTATAACTTGTTCTAGCTGTCTTTTGAGACTCTCGGCATTAGAAACAGCCAAGCTTGTCACATTATAGGCCCTTTCTGCTGCAAGATATACAGATTCGACACACTGTTTCAAGGTGGCGTGTCTCTTCTGCTCGCCCCAAACTCTGAATGACAGGGAGCTTATTGTCTGGACAGAGACAGCGTCGTTGTACATATCAACCATTTCATGGAAGACAAGCAGGTTCTCCCGGGCTGCTCTCTCTATTTTCTCAGGGTCTTTTAATGAATAAGTTGACTCAAGTTTATTCTTTAAGTTTTGGATGTGTCCTTTTAATGAGTTATCGCTTATATGACAATAGATTATTTTAGGGTCTTTTGGATAGTAGAAAGCGTTGGCAGCCATATTAGCAAAATTAATTTTCGGTGCCTTGAAAACGTTCCAGTGCAAGTATGTGTCTCGCAAAGCAGCCTTTCTCGCGTCATAGATCCTTTTCATGCCTGCTTCCTTGACTATCTCTTTTTCTATGATATCGACAAGATTTTCAATTTCGCGAGGAAAGAAAGTCTCGCCTTCATTTTTTTGGTGTTCAAGCTCATTTGACAGGGTAATTATAGCGGAAACAGGTAGAACTATATATAAATTCCCGGAGCTGTTGTAGGCCATCATCTTGCTGGCGATTTGAGGACCTTGCTTCTCTCCGAAAGCCTCAAATATTTTTTTATAGGTTTGCAACGATTTATGTGAAGTTTCTATGTACCTTTCCTTAAGCATCTCGTTACCTGGCTTTTCCAGAACATTCGGAACAAGAATATCTTCTATGAGTGCTCTGCGGCCGCTTGTCGTGAAACTTCTTGAGTTCACTAAACCTGTCAATGCAGAGTCTATAAATTTGCTGCCTTCGATTCCAAGGACTATTCCTGCTGTGCCATCAAGCGAATGGCCGCGCAAGACTGAACTAGCAAGTTTCTTTTTTATCGCATCTTCAAGCTCGCCTTTTTCAAATGTTCTCCTAACTTCAGTCTCCAAGCCTTCACTGAACGAGACTGATTGCGAGACCGCTTTCTGCAGGAAGGAAACTATGGCATCAGCTCCAAGAAAGTCCCCTAAATTAAATTTAAGGGCGCTGTTTTTGTTTTCGTACCTGGGCCAATAACCCAAAAGCCTGACTTTTAAGCCTTCTTTTTCCCATTCCATTTTACCTTTTTTGTAAGCTCTTATTAAGCCGAAAGTTTATTAGTTTCTATAAGTTTATTTTTTATAATTTACTACAAATTCCACTTGAACTGTTCTTGGCTGCTTTCGATTATCTCATTCTGTTGCGTCTGTAAAAAATACTTGCCATTGACAATCTGTCTTATTGTTGCGGGTACTAATCTATTGTCCTTAGATAGGTATACCTGGCTCCCAACAACAAGCTTGCTGATTATTATCTTATGAATGTCAGAATATTGCTTGGGGCCGTCAATTTTAAATATCTCTCTCCCGTTTTTTATAAGCAAGGTTATTGGCAGGCCCTGCCAGTAAGGCATATCGCCTGCATGGTCTTTTTTGAACTGGTACAAGCTTGTGGTCTTCGAATCTAGAATGGCTTCTGCAAATTTTATGTAGGGCATTTCATTTGCTATGGAAATTATAACAGGTTTGTATGTCTTGCAGCCAGAGCAATTGCTCTTGCTGACAATTATCACAGCTCTTGGAGCCTGTTTAATTAGCCTGTAATTTTCTTCTGTCAATGTGTCTAGTGACATTCTTCCACCTTTTAGGATTTTTAATGAATTTTTGATGGTCTCTTGTTTTTAATTTAGGTTTTGTGATTGAATTTAGGGGCAGTTTAGGAACAGCGGGTCCAGTCACATATCGTGCATCTTTCGCATCCTTCTGCAAAGGCTTTCGGCGCTCCACATTCAGGACAGCGTGAATTTTGTTCTCCTACGCCATTTTGGTTGTTTTGGATTTCTTCTTCGGTTGCTTCCATTGCTCTTTCTTCTGTCACATACGCATTTTGCTCTTGAATGTTTTCAGGATTTTGGGGCGGGCTTAATTTTCCAAAATGCCCTAATTTTAATCTCTCCTGATGAATCCTCATCGCTTTGATCATGGCATCTGTGCACGAGCTGACTTTCTCATTGCCAAATCCTGATTGTCTAGGGCAGGTGGTTCCGTCTAATATCCTGTAGATTTTCCTGATGTCGCCTCCTTGTTGGAGGTATAACGAAGCCAAAACTCCTGTGCTAGCGTTTTGCGCATTGCCGCAGCCTCCCGGCGGGCTCATGTTTTGGAAAACCTCAAGGATTCTCCCATCCCTGCTGTGATTCACTGTAACAAAAAGCTTGCCGCAACCAGTAATCAGTTCATAGGTAGTGCCGTCAAGAAATTTAGCTTCAATTGTTGTAGAATCTATCATGTTTAACATAGCCCATGTATCATCTTTTATCCTATCCACCAAGTCAGCTTCTTTCTCTTGTTTTTCTTGTTTGTCCCCCTTTCTTGCCCTTATTTTGGTTTTCTTTCCTGTGTCTGCTTTGGTTTCATGATACAATACCTGTTTCGGCTTGCTCATGTCTCTATAGATTGTTATGCCTTTGCACCCCATCTGCCATGCCTTCATGTAAATCTCTTTGACTTGCTCTACACTAGCACTGTTCGGCATGTTTATTGTTTTGCTAACTGCGTTATCAGTATATTTCTGGAAAGCTGCTTGCATCTTTATATGCCAATCAGGAGAAATCTCATGGGCAGATTTAAAGACTCTTTTCAAGTCCTCGTCAATTTCTAAATTCTTTGTTTCGATAGCCTTTTCTATAATGGCTTCAAAGTCAAGCCCTCTCTTTTCCACGGCTTTCCTGAACTCTTGGTTTCTATAGTTTAGAATTCTCCCATCCATACAAACTTTATTATAGAACAGACTGAAGACAGGCTCAATACCACTGGAGACGTCACAAATCATTGATATTGTTCCAGTAGGGGCTATGGTTGTGACAAGGGCATTCCTATATTTCAAACCTTTCTTACTCTCATCGCAAAACTCAGATTCTGGATCATAGACGCTGCCTTTCCAATTAGGAAACTCTCCTCTCTGCGCACTGAGTCTCAGCGACTCGTCGCGGGCAGTTTCTGTGATAAATTTCATTATTTTCTCACCCAACTCCACAGCCTCTTGGCTGTCGTAGGGAATTCTAAGGTTATAAAGCATGTCAGCGAATCCCATTACCCCCAATCCAATCTTCCTGTTGCCTTTTACCATTATATGGATTTTTTTGAAAGGGAATTTGCTCATGTCTATGACATTATCGAGAAAATGGACGCCGGTTCTAACAATCCTTTCTAACTTGTTATAATCAAAAACCCCATCCTTAACGCAACTGTGCAGATTTACCGAGCCGAGATTACAGGCTTCGTAAGGCAATAGAGGCTGTTCGCCGCAAGGGTTAGTTGACTCAATCCTGCTGACATGCGGTGTTGGATTTGTAGCATTTATTTTGTCAAGGAAAATAACTCCAGGACATCCTGTGGCCCAAGCGCATTTAGCAATCTCCTCAAACAATAAGTCGGCACGAAGCATCACTTCATCATTCTCATTCACTTTCCCTATGACTTCTCCGGTGTAGGCATTCAGAACATCTTTTCCGTTCTCGCTTAAAAGCAGAGAGGGCTTGAATTCTGCTAGCTGTCTTTCATACTCTTTTTTCTCCTTTTTTTGATTCTCGGTCAGATTATCTCCGAAAGTCCTTTGTCTCAACAAGCTGTACGCTTTGTAAAGCCTCTTCTCTAGAGGGACTGTCCTCTGGTTTTTCGGATTTATTAGGTTGAAATATTCTTTGGACTTGACTTTTTCCATAAATGCGCTGTCAACACCTACAGACAAGTTAAAATTCTGTAAGGTGCCATTTGTTTTTTCATAGATAAACTCCAAAATATCAGGATGCCAATATTCTAAAATACCCATGTTAGCGCCTCTCCTGAATCCCCCTTGGTTTATAGCATCAGTTATAGAATCCAATGACTTGATAAATGAGATTGGCCCTGACGAAGAGCCGAAAGTCGTGCATATAGAATCCATCTTGGGCCTCAGTCGCGAGAAGTTGAAACCCGTACCGCCGCCGCTTTTGTGAATCATGGCCATGTTTCTTGCAACATCATAAATCCCATTACCCTGTTTTTCAACATCCTCGCCTATGTCATCTGTGGCAACGTAATCGTCTATAGGTAAAACAAAACAGGCACTCAGCTGTTGTAATTTTCTTCCGGCGTTGCATAGGGTCGGCGTGTTCGGTAAGAATTCATGTCTTAACATCAGATTGAGAAACTCGCTGGCTGTGCCTAAAACATCTGCGTTAGGATCATATTTCAAGTCGGCTTCCGCGATATTGACTGCAACCCGTGTCAACAGATCCAAGATATTCTCCAAGGGCCTTTTTCTTTCATCTTTTTCCAAGTATCTTGTCTCTAATATCAATCTCGCATTAGGCGAGAAGCGATATACTTCACCAGTTCTTTTGTCTTTTATTTCGTAACCAGGCAAATCTTTGGAGCCAGGTAATCCTTCCATAGTTTCGTGATAATCTTTTATTTCATAGTTTGTTTTCAATCTCTCTTCTAAAGACTTGACTTGTTCTTTTTCCAGCTTTGAGAAGGGAGGCTCGTAAGAGCTGAAAATAGGGTATTTATCAGAGCCTCCAATAAAGCTCATCCCCCTCTCATGGTCTTTCCCGTATTCTTCCCTTTCCTGCATTTTACCTTCTCCTTATGTTTTCCCTTTTCCTTTTTAATTTTGTCCAATCTTTTATTCAACTCTCTCTTTTTGTCTAACTTATTTCTTTTATTGTTCTTTTGAAATCGCCAACATCTTGAAACTCACGATATACGGAGGCAAATCTTATGTAAGCGATTTTGTCAAGTTTCTTTAGCTGCTTCATGACTAATTCACCTATGGCTTTGCTAGGAACTTCTGGGCCGAAAGCCCTTACTTTTGCTTCAATCTCATTCACAGCCTTTTCTATGGCCTCTTGGCTCACTGGCCTTTTCTCGCATGCCTTAACCATGCCAAGGATCAATTTTTCTCTCGAAAAGGGTTCTCGGCGCTTGTCTTTTTTGACAACTCGAACATTTGTTTCTATTCTTTCATAGGTTGTGAATCTTTTTTTGCATCTCTTGTTTAAACATTCTCGGCGCCTTCGGGTTATATCTTGAGTGTCACGCTTATCAAGAACCTTCGTCTCGCTAGAACAATATGGGCATTTCATTTGTTAAACCTTTATCCCCCTTCTCTTTTTTGATATATTTTAATATATGATTTAAATATTTTAAATACAATAGGTAGTATTTTGTCTATGAAGCCAAACAAGATATAGTGTATACTTTATAAATATTATTGTAAAGAAATATAGGTTTCTTTTTGTTTCCTATAGAATTCTTGCTCTTAAATAATTAATAAGAAATGGTTAAAATTCTAATTATTTGCGACACAAACGCGGTTTTTGCCTAAAGCTTTAGCCCTATACAGCGCAGCGTCGGCTTGCTGCAACATATGACGAATCCCTTGTTTGCTCATTTGAGCGACGCCAAGACTTATTGTTACTCTTTCATAGCCTCCTTCAACCTCTTTTGAGACAGCGGGGATTTTTGTTTCTGTTATCTTCTTTCTGATTCTTTCAGCTATTTCTTTTGCCTTCGCTAATGTAGTGTCAGGCAGCACCATGATAAACTCCTCGCCCCCGTAGCGCGCCACAAAATCTTCCTTGCGAATTAGCTTTTGCACTATTTTTGTTACTGTCTTAAGGGCCATGTCGCCTTGAAGATGTCCATATTTGTCATTGTAGCTTTTAAAATTGTCTATGTCAAGTATTATTGCGCTCAAGGGCAGATTGTGTCTTATTGCGCGCTCCATCTCCTTGCCAAGGAGCTCATCTAGAACTCGGCGATTGAAGGCCCCTGTCAAATGATCCCTAGTAGCATAAGAATAAAGCTCGTCAAAAAGTTTCTCGAGAAGCTCGGCTTTCGGTTTGGGTTTCTTGATCTCTGCCTTGAGCTTTTTAGAAAGATGGTACAGCGCCTCGAAGCGCTTCTGCCTCATTTTCCCATTATCCTCTTTTAGCATGTCTATCCAAGGAAAACAGACATTAAAAATTTAACTCTTTATAATTCTGCCTTAGAACCAAAGGTGCTGTGTTGCATGATTAAGCAATCACTCTGAATATTTGGTGAATTGCTTTGTAT
>JBNAVB010000018.1:0-8221 GCA_049699715.1 Candidatus Pacearchaeota archaeon
GCGCATAATTAAGCGCTGCGAAAGCATTTACATAATGCCTTTGTTTCTCGAACCATTGGGCATCTTCATAATAGCGAGAAGCCATCTCAAGAATTTCAGTTGCATCTTTCCTCTTTTTTTTATTTATGGCTTTTTTTGCTATAGCGAGTGCCTTGCCAGTTATTCCAAAATATTTTTTCAATTTAGCTCGGGTTATTTCTCTCATAAATTTTATAAACGTTCAGAGATTTAAAAAGTTATGCCATCGCTACAAGAATTTAAAATAAAAACAAAGAAAAAAGAGGAGATAATAGACATAACCAAAAAAATTGAGGAGATAATCAAGAAAAATAAAACCAAGCATGGGATTTGTTTGATTTATGTTCCTCACGCAACTGCAGCTATTACAATAAACGAAAACGCAGATCCAAACATCGGACTTGATTTTCTCGAAGCCCTCGATAGGATTGTGCCTGAAGGAAAATGGAGGCATGATAAGATAGATAATAATGGCGCGGCGCACATCAAGGCCGCGCTAATAGGTCCTGATGTAATGATTCCGATTAAAAACTTAGCATTAACTCTTGGTACATGGCAAGGCATTATGTTTTGCGAGTTTGACGGTCCTCGGGAAAGAAAAATAATTATAAAGATAATTGAAGGATAGAATGGCTCAAGCAATCTTTATTGTTTTGGATGGAATTGACGGCAATGGCAAGAGCACCCAAGCACAATTGTTAAAGGAACATCTTGAACGCAAAGGTTATGATGTCTTCATGACGTCAGAGCCTTCAAAAGGTGAACACGGCCAGAAAATAGAGAACATCTTAAGAAGAAAAGAAGCCGCAAGCCTCCCAAGAGAGAAATGGCTCGAGCTCTTCACTCTCGACAGAAAAGAAAATGTTCATGAGATTATAGGAGCGCTTCGCGAAGGCAAGATGGTGATATGTGATAGATATTACTACAGCACTCTTGCTTATCAGCTCAAAGAAGAGGAATGGCAATCCTATGCCTCAAAATTTCTTAAACCGGATATTGTGTTTATCCTTGATGTCGACGCCGAAACAGCAGTTGAAAGGCTGAAAGAAAAATACAAGCTCAGCGGAGAGAAAAAAGGTTTCTTCGAGAAAATAAGAGTCTTAAAAGAAGTAAGAAAAAAATTCCTGCTCATTCCAAACTATCTTAATGACACCATCAAGATTATAGACGGAAGCAGGACTGTCAAGATGGTCTTTGAAGACATAAAGAAAGAGATAGATATCTTGTTGAAGAGTTCTAAGAAATAAAAAATAGATAAAAAGAAATAAAAATAAAGAAGGAAAGAAAGATAAATTTACAAATACAACAATTTCTTTTCCTCAGCGACCTATACAGGTCAGTCTGATCCTGTATTTTAGAGCACTTAATTCATACCCTTATTACAGTCACTATCACTACTGGTAGTTGCGGTGAATGTCCAAGTGTCGCTTTTGTAACCATATGCATTGTCTGGCACTTTCAAGTAACATCCAACATATATCTCATCATCGTCATTATCAGGAAGAACGCAACTGCATATTGTTATGTTACTTTTGTTTTGGTCAACTTTAGCTGAGAAGTTAATCAAGGGCACCGAACCTACCGAAGAGCAAGAACTTGCTTCTTTGTTCTCACTCCAAACTTTATATTCAGGACTTGTTCCTCCAATGAACTCAGACGCATCCTTGCCAGAGCTTACACTGACACGCAAGTTTCTGTTTCCATCGTTTCTCACTTCCATACAGTTCGGGTTATAAGTTGTCGTGTTTGTCCAGTTGGCCCTTGTGTCATCGCCATCATCACAATAAGGCCCAGGGATTCCCATTCCAACAGTTCCGGGATACAATTCCGCGAAAGGGGCAGGAGCAGTTACATAACCGCTTCCAAAAGCACAGTCAGGCTGAGTTACATTAATTTCGACTCTTTCAGTGATGTTAACTGTGACATTGCCACTAGTCTGGAATCCTGTAATTGAGACAAACTTGTTAATACTGTCGATGCTGTACCATGCCCCGAATATAGAGATTACTATAGCTATCACCAACAAAACCACTAGGAACTTGTTTGATATATCCATTCTAAAATTTACCTCCTCTTATTTTTATGTGTTTTCAATTGTTTTAATTTTAATTGGAATAGTATAATTTATGTGATTTGTGATATTGTGACAGGTTCTGATGATCTCTGATTAGCAGCTTTTATTTTTGTTGTTTTTTGCAGGTTTTGTTGTATTAGTTGTTTAAGGCTCTTTAAGCACAATTATTGCTTTGCCTTTATAAAATCCCAAAGATGTATTTTCAGGCGAGACAGCCAGAAATGTCAATGATTTGGAACCATTAAAGATAAAATCGTTTTCTGAAACACTAACCCAGTCAGCTAACTCTCCTTCAAACATAACTTTTAACAGAGTCGGCGAGTCTGTTGTTATTACAACTTCTCTCTTAGAGCCTCCGCCTGGCGGGACTGTCCCGAAATTGAGTTCTTCAGCGTCAAGGTTAAATCCAACGTGATTACCAACTTCCATTTTCATGTCATAAACTGTCACTTTCTTAACTTTATACACATATTTGGAGTAATAAAAGATAAGTTCGGTTAAAGTGATAGTCAAAAGCGCAATTATAACCATTAATAGAACTATTCTAACCCATTTCTTTTTTTTCACTGATGTTTTTATTGTTGCTGTAGCTGCCATATTACTTTTTCCTTATATTTTTCCCCTTTTTCTCAGCCTGACTTGCTTTGGTTTGACCTGGCTCCTCGTTCTCTTCATCAATTTAATTATTAGCAATATTAATATTATCACCACTACAATCAGTATTAAAAGCAGAAGTGTAGTGAAAGACAATATTTTGCCCTCTCCGAATTTTATGTTTATAGTACCCTCTTTTATAGTGACTTTATTCTCATAATTGAGCGTAATCTTCAATCCATACTCACCTGATTCAAACCCCGTCGTGTCCCAGTAGGCCACGAGACTTTTGCTCTCCCATGGCAAGAAATCTGTCGGCGCGCTGTTTATATTGGCTACAACCACATTCCTTTCCAAATCTGTTATTTCCAGAGTTGCGTAAACATTCTTGATTGGCCCGTTCCATTTGCTCTCCGCCTTCACACTAATAGGATTCAATTTGTCCTGGGATACTTCTTTGGTGAAATCCATAACTTCCATGTAAAGATCACCAACCCTAAACAATTTTTCTTTCGTTGTTTGATTCCCATCAAAGAAAACTGTTGCTTTGGCCCTATATTCCCCTATCTCGAAATCACTAACATTAAGCTCTGCCTTAAGCGTAACTTTTTCACCAGTCTCTATAATTTTTTCTTCGGTATATAAAGTTACTATCTTTTTTTCTGCGCCAGCCTCGACTTTCGGGTTATATATCTCAATTACACCCTTCACATTGACTGCTTCAGTCCCCTGGTTTATTACCTCTAACATAAATGTAGCATTATCAGTCTTGCTTACATTCGCTGCTTTAAGTTCAAAATCAATATGTTTGCCAGGATATGGAGAAAAAATACTTATCACTGCGCAAACTATCGCTCTCGAGCCTATGGAAGCACCTTCTTCTGTAGCTGCACCTCTAGTTTTATTTTCAGCTGCGCAAATATAATTTATGTACTCCCCTGGAGCGAGCTCTTGAGGTAATTTCATATAAATGCTAAAACTGGCCGTGTCGCCAGGGGCCAGATTTCTAAGAACATTTGTGCTTAAAGTGAAATACTGATTTAATGGGCCGTTTACAAACAAATCATGATTCATGACCTTATCGGTGTTAGAATTCACAATATAGGTATAGGTTTTCTCCAAGCCTGGTTTGAAAAACAGTTTCTCGTAAACTGCGCCCGCTATACCTACAGCAGAAACTTGCGTGGAATAAAGAACTAAAACTAATAAAAGATTTATAAATAACAGGATTGAAAATAATTTTTTATCCATTTTAATATTTGATTGCGATTATTTTGTTGATTGTCGCTGGCTGCTATGTTATTATAGCTCTGTTATTAGGATATATACGATTACATTTAATTGCCCATTTTTTGGTTTCTCTTTGCATTAATAAAAAAAAGAAAAAAGTTTATACAGCTATTCCGTAGAAGCTCCTTTATACAGCTATTCCGTAGAAACTCCAAGTGTCGCTTTTGTAACCATATGCATTGTCTGGCACTTTCAAGTAACATCCAACATATATCTCATCCGAAGTGTTTGTTGGGGCCATATTATCGCATATGGTTATGTTAGTTGTGTCCATGCTCACTCTGCTAGCAAATGGTATCAAACCACTACTACATGAGCCTGTTTCCTTGTCAGCACTCCAAACTTTATATTCAGGATTTGTTCCTCCAATGAACCCAGACGCATCCTTGCCAGAGCTTACATTGATACGCAAGTTTCTGTTTCCATCGTTTCTCACTTCCATACAGTTCGGGTTATAAGTTGTCGTGTTTGTCCAGTTGCCCTTAACATCTGTTCCTGCGCAAAGTCCTGAAGAGTTTCCAGGATACAATTCTGCCCAAGCATAAGGTGGTGTGACATAACCGCTTCCGAAAGCGCAATCTGGTTGAGTGACATTGATTTCAGCTCTTTCAGTGATGTTAACTGTGACATTGCCACTAGTCTGGAATCCTGTAATTGAGACAAACTTGTTAATACTGTCGATGCTGTACCATGCCCCGAATATAGAGATTACTATAGCTATCACCAACAAAACCACTAGGAACTTGTTTGATATATCCATTCTAAAATTTACCTCCTCTTATTTTTATGTGTTTTCAATTGTTTTAATTTTAATTGGAATAGTATAATTTATGTGATTTGTGATATGTTGCCTATTATCTTACTAAATTCTTCTTGTTTTTATTCCGGCTTGTGTTACAATTCTACAACTAATACGCATCAAGATATCCAAATGGCCCCGATTTAAATCCTTAGGGGCCTGTTTTGTAAATAAAACTATGATGGATTTTGGATGTCAACTTTCACCTCACCACTCCCCACTTTTGCAGGGGTAACTATACTCACACTGACCTGTCCATAACCTTGCGAGTTAGAGAATTTCTTAGCTACCTCTTTGTTCACTGTGCTTAGTACCATCCATGTCCCTAAGACCGAGACTAGGATTGTGGCGATGATGAGAACAACAACGATTGTTTTAGATACATCACCCATTTTTGTCTCCCTTTTATTTTTAGTTTAAGATTAGAGATAATAGAAAGAGCATATATTTAAACCTTTCGTTTGTTTTTCGTTAATTCCACGACGCCAAAACTTCTTTGTTGCCACTGCTTTTGAACTATCTTTTTTGCCTTTTTCTTGAGATGGATATAAACAATCAGCTCTATGATTGCGAATACAAACAACACAACTATCACCGCTAAAACTATGGCATTCTGTTTTTTCTTCTCGAAGATTATAGTCGTGGGGGGTTTTTCCCGGGGCTCTTCGAACTCCCCGAAATCAACAATAATATAATCCTCCCCCAACTGCAGCTTCAACTTTTGTTCATCTGTTTTATTGTCATAATAAACTCTTAGCTCGCCGCTATAGTTTCCTTTATCAAAACCTTGAGTGTCCCAGAAGATGAATAAAGTTACATTATTCTTCGGCCCTATACTATCGACAGTAGAATTAAGCTGGCTTCTGAGTATCTTGGAGGTGTCATAAATAAATAATGTAGAATACACCTCAGGCAACGTCTGAGATTTTGGATTGTAAATCTCTATTGCTACTTTGGCCACATCTCCTTTTGTATAATTTTCAACGAAAATTCTTGTTACATTCGGTTTCTCGCTCTCTGTTATATTCATCAGGGGAATTGGGGTAATGCCAGTAATAACATAAACTTGTTGTTCAACAGCAATGTTAACCCCTACACTTGTGCCTTCATGAGTGTTAGAAACAAGCTCGCGCGCGTGAATTAGAGCTTTCACTCCTGAAGCACCTATCTCGCTCTCGCTCGAAGGCAATCTTATCCTATAAGTAACGTTCTTCTGCTCGTCTTCAGCGCCAAACGTCAAGAGGTCTTCATCTAAAGCGATAATATTTGCCATCTCGCCGCCGACATTCAGAGATACGTTCATTGCTTTATGCTCTGTATTAACAACAGTAACTTTTGCAATTTGCTCTAAATTTGGCTCAAACACTACAGTGACTCGTCCAGGAGTTATTCCTAAAGCCGGGACATTGCTCGAGCAAGTGACGAAGGTAAAAACAAGGAGCGCGAGAACTATCCAAATGCTTTTCCTTCTATTCATTTCTTTTATTTGGTTTGTTTTCATTTTTTATTTTCGCTTCGCTTTTTATTCTTGCACGTCTTGGAATTGTCCTGTTAGGGTTATTGTCGAATTTTTTGCGCCAGGTGGCTCATAGTCATAAGGTGCAACTCTAATGTCGAGCTCGGCGCTATCATTAGTATCAGTATAATTGAATTTACTTAAAACACCTAGGATTGTGAAATCTATAGGAACATTCCCCCAATTCACTACACTTTCACTCCAATTAAACGAGTTTAATTCAAGATAATCAAACTTGTATTGATAAGTGTCGCTAATATATGGCGTCGCATTCCATAACTGTGTTCCGAAGATGCTGACATTAACAAAACAATTGCCATCATTCTGTATCGAGAGTGGCCATGGGGTATTATCCGTAGTATCATTAACTGTTCCCGGAGCCATCTCACCGAAGTCAGCTGTTGCATTAATTGTGCTCAAAGCAACAAGCGAATCGATATAAAGTTCCCAAATACTGCTTTCAGACCCATATTCAAGGCCATCCCACGCCTTGACTTTCCACAGATAATATTCTTGTGTATCCCAGAAATTTTTCAAAACAGTTTCAGGAGTGTAATTAGTGGCGGTTAAATTTTCTATTGTTCTTTCATCAACCGGCGAGCATGATTCTCCTAAACCAGAAGAATCGCAGTGTAAAATCCAAACATACTGTAAGGAATCTCCGTCTTCGTCGCTAGAAGCAGTCCAATTGAATAAAGGAGTCCTATTGTAAATATGAGTTCCATTTTCAGGAGCTATTAATTCAGGAGCTGTAGGCAATCTATTTATTTTCAAGAGCCTCGTTTCAGTGCAGTTGCTGTTGCCTGCTTCATCTTCTACGCAAGCATAATACTCATAAACACCTCCACTCAAGTTAGTAAAGTTTCTTTCCAAGCGATACAATCCATTGTTGTAAGAAGCATTAATTTCCTGAGGCGAGAGCGCGCGGCTCCATACTTTAAGTTCATCAATAGTGCCATTCAAAATTCTTGTATTATCTGTAGCATCTCTTCCTATCTCAATTCCAAGGCTATTTCCTTGTGGGGCTAATGAACTGAAACTAACATTTGCACTCGCATCCTCTACGCCATTAATATAAATCTTAGATACACTGCCATTGTAAGTGCTAACAACATGGTACCATGTGTTAGCTTGCAATGCTGTGCTACCAACAAGCTCATTACATGTATCATAATTGCACACAATCCATTCTGGTTTTTGAGGATCATCGTCGCCAAGCCTCAAGTCCCAAGGTGAAAGGGTATCATAAACATCTCCGATTATGCCAGAAATCCAGTTAAAGCTTCTTGCATAAATCCATACCTCAATAGTTATAGCATCCGTAATATTTAAACTCGCTGATTCTGATAGATTTACAAAATCGCCATTTCCGTCGAGTGTGAGAGCATTTCCTCTTTTGCTGAAAACTGTCCAGTTTGCATCTCCATTTAGCGAGCCATCATTGTTCCAAGTGCTGTTGTCATCAGCTGTGGCGCCTAAACTCTCGTCAAACTTCCAGTAGCCTCTTAAACTGCGGTTCCAATCCAAGTAAGCGCTATGCTCATTAGTCTCTTCGACAGTCACATTCACATAAACAAAGTTTTCTATACTTTTTTTCTTAGTATTGTTGGCAGGAGTCGGCGAGACAAAATAAATTGAAGGCGCGTTCAAATCTAAGGTCAAATTAACGAGCATGTTTGTAGTTAAGTTAATCTCCTCAACAGGACTTTGGGGATTCTTGCTTGCCTTGACACTATAATTAGTAAAGAAAAATTTTCCAGTAGAATTCTGATAATATTCTGTAACATTTTGTCTTTCAATGTAACCGCTCGAATTTGTGTTTTCAGTAAAAGTCAAAACATTATTGTTGTCCCAAGCTAACACAGTTGCGTTATCAACAGGATTGCCCTGAGTATCATTAACATAAACATCAACATACCACTTGACATAA
>JBNAVB010000019.1:0-7674 GCA_049699715.1 Candidatus Pacearchaeota archaeon
TGATTTTCAGAATAGGCACGATGATTGCAAGCACATTCACGCCATTAAGCTCTGGATTAAGTTAAGAGCGAAACCAGAAATAGAAGAGTTTGAGATAGATACGAATGAGGAAAAATGCGTCTATTGCAGTTCTCTTAACATCGTAAAGAATGGCTCTAGAAAGACAGCAATTGAAAATAAGCAGAGATTCAAATGCAAAGATTGTGGAAAGAGATTTGTTCTTGATCCAGTAAAGAAAATCAAAGGAAATGGCAAGATTGTTACGTTAGCAATGGATTTGTATTTCAAAGGATTGTCATTAAGGGATATCTGATACCTTATTCCAATTTTACAATCTGAGAGTGCATTTTGACACAATTAGAAGATGGATTAACAAATACACCCAGATTATGGATGATTATACAAAGAATTTCAAGCCGGAATTAAGCGATAAATGGCATATTGATGAGCAGATGATTAAATCAAGGAAAGATTACATATGGTGCTGGAATGTATTGGACAGCGAGACAAGATTCTTAATAGCGAATAATGTGACAAGAGGCAGAGAGATTAGAGATGCGAGAGCTGTGTTAAGGGTAGCTAAGGAAAATATCAAAGAAAACCCAAAAGAAATTGTTACTGATGGTTTATGGTCTTACGAGAAAGCTATTCGAAAAGAATTTATTACGAAAAGGACAAGTCCGAATGCAGTTATCCATTCCAGAAATGCCGGAATCGCTAAGAAGATTCTGAATAACAACAAAGTGGAGCGTTATCATAACGAATTCAGGGAATTTGACAAAGTGAGAAGAGGGTTTAAGTCAGATGAAACTGCACAGCAATGGAGCGATGCCTTTAGACTCTATCACAATTTCATTAAGAAACACATGGCTCTTAATGGAGCAACACCTTCTCAAGTAGCAGAAATTGATATTGATTTAGGCAGAAACAGGTGGCTAAGTCTGCTAAAACAAAGTCTCAATCACCCGAATACGACAAAAAAGGAGGTAATATTAAAATGACCCTTTAATACGACAGAGAGCGATTTTCAAATTTTTATACAATTTTTAATTTTTATAAAAATATAAAAATCCTCTTTCTTTACTCTTGTCATGAAAAAAGGGAAAAAATTATTGTGCCTAGGCATCGAAGCCACAGCTCATACTTTTGGGGGGGCTGTCGTCGCTCTAGAAAGATGCAATTGCAAGATCCTAAGCAATGTCAAAGATACTTACACAACTGAACGAGGAGGCATTATTCCTGTTGAAGCCGCAAAGCATCACGATGCTGTCAAAGATAAGGTTCTTGAGCAGGCTTTGAGTGAGGCAAAAGTAGATTTAAATGATATAGATATTATAGCTTATTCTCGAGGCCCTGGTTTAGCTCCATGCTTGTTACGAGGCCTTCAGCTTGCTAAACATTTGGCTGAAAAACACAAAAAACCTCTCGTGCCAGTTAATCATTGCATTGCTCATCTTGAAATAGGCAAGGCACTGACAGGAGCAAAGGATCCTGTTCTGCTTTATTGTTCTGGAGCGAACACACAAATTATAAGTTACGCAGCAGGCAAATATCGTATTTTTGGCGAGACTCTTGACATTGGCATAGGAAACTTTATTGATTCATTTGCAAGGCACGCTGGCTTGGGATTTCCAGGAGGGCCCAAAATCGCGGAACTGGCTTTGAAAAGCAATAACCTAATTGAACTGCCCTACACTGTCAAGGGCATGGATGTTGCTTTTTCTGGCTTGTTGACAAACTTGAAACAAAAATATGATAAAGGCATGAAACTTGAAGACTTGGCCTATTCTTTACAAGAATATGCTTTTGCAATGTTAGTCGAGGTTTCAGAAAGGGCCATGGCTCATTTGAAAAAGAAAGAGCTATTACTTGGCGGCGGAGTTGCATGCAATAAAAGGCTTCAGGAGATGTGTGATGTGATGTGTAAAGAAAGGGGGGCAAAATCATACTGCCCGCCTAATCAAGTTCTTGTTGATAATGCAGCTATGATTGCATGGACAGGCATTCTTATGTATAAAGCTGGGCAACAAGTCTCTCTTGACAAGGCAGACATCAAACCTTATGAAAGGACTGATGATATTGAGGTTAAGTGGTTGTAGAAAAGCCAAGTTTATTGTTACTACCTCTTTATCCTAACCCTTTTTATCGACGATATTCAAATTGTCTTGTTTCTCTTATTTTCGCTATACCGAATTATGTTACTTCTTATTGGTTATAACAAAAAACCGAATATCGAAAGGTTTAAATAGGTGTTTTAACTATGGAATAGTAATAATATGGTATATCAACTTCGGTTGAATTGCCTAATAGATAAATTAAATTTAAAAAACGAAAAATAAAATGAAAAGCAAATTATTTGGTTTGTTTTTTTTAGTTTTAGTAGCTAGTGTTCTAGCATTAACAAGTATTATGGCTGAAAGCTGGCAGGAAACTTCAACACCAGACATCAAAGAAATGACTGTCTATGTTGATGGCAATGTCGCTTGGTATGGTTACTGTTACCAGTACGCATGGTCCCCTTACGATGACATAAGAGAAGTTGAAAGTGGAGGTATGCCTATACTTCCTCGGAACTGGCGCTGTAACACATATCAGTATAACACCCCAGCTCTTGAGCGAGCCTCTCAGCTTGCAGTGAAAGTTGTCTTCAAGGCCGAAAAAGACTTGAGTAATGTCAAGTTACATGTATGGCTTAACGGTTACAGAGAAGAGTTAGAAGCAAGAACTTCTGAATTCGATGTATTCAAAGGCAACTTGTATTCAAAAACTCTTTTCATAGACATTCCTTATGACATTGACGCAAGAGATACTTACACTCTTTATGCCAAACTTGAAGGCAAAAAGGAGTTCACGGGTGTAGATGAAGCCAAGATAGATATGAGTGTCCAGAGAATCGCGAATATTCTAGACATTTTAAGCATTGACTTGTATGACCACAACCGCGACAATATCTTCAATGCAGGCAGTACAATGTACGCTGACGTTGTTGTCAAGAACCGCGGGAACCACAAGGCAGATGATGTTTATGTTAAAATGAGCATCAAAGAGCTCGGCATAAGCAGAAATGTCTATTTGGGCGATATCGAGGCTTATGACAACCACTATGCTCACAACAACGATGATACAAAGAGAGTCACAATTGCACTGTCTCTTCCAACAGACACAGCCACTGGCTCTTATACTGTTGAAATCGAAGCGTACAACTCAGAGCTTAACGACAAGGAAACAAGAGAGATTGTCGTTGAGAAAGAGTTGGGCAAGAGCATAGAGATTATACCTCAGATTACAGAAGCAACACTTGGAACAGGCGCGACTGCACAATATTCTTTACTTGTTTCAAACACTGGTGAGACAGACGAGCACTTCGTTGTAGAGGTGCTTGGAGCTAACGGTTGGGCAACAACTGTCATTTCTCCTGCCTCATTCAATCTTGGAGCGGGCGAAAGCAAGATAGTACAGATTGACTTGACTGCGGCTAAGGATGCCGAAGCAGGGAGATATCCTTTCACTGTTCGTGTCAGATATGGCAATGAAGCAAAGCAATACAACCTCATGGCTAACGTTACAAAAGGTGTTGCAGTTGATTGGAAAATTATCTTGATGATAATCGGCATCGTTTTGGCAGTAGCAATTATTGTTTTGCTTATCATAACTTTGATAAAGCAGAACAAAGGTTCTTTCGAGGAAAAGCCTGAACTTGAAAGCTACTACTAAAATAGCTGAGAATCCAAAGGCTAAAAGCGAATACAAACAAGCTAAAAACAAACAAGTCAAGGTTGATATTTTGTTTTTATTTTTTCAACCTTTTATTTTTTTCCTTTTATTTTTTTATTTTTTTCTTTGATTTTTTCTTTTTTTTATCCCTCAAAATAAAATTATATATTACATAAAAATCAATACAAATTAAAAACCATATGAAAAAACACAGCATGGCATACTACAATCTAAAGAAGGGCTTTCATGATTTTGTAACGAATTGTGTTCTTAGTCCTATTTACAAATTTAAGGGAGACATAGAAGTTAAGGGCAAGGAGAACCTTGAAGAGGCTTCAAAAAAAGCCCGTGTCATTATAGCAGCAACCCACACGAACATAGAAAGGTCAATCCCCATAGGTTTAGCTCTAAAAGAACAGTTCCACATTATAATAAAAAAAGATATGGGCAGATGGTATCTAAACAAACTATGGCTTGACCCTTTCATAAGACTTTTAAACGGAAAATGGATTGAGGGGAATGAGGCAAAATGGTGCAAAAACGATTTGGAAACTATAGCTGAGTTGATAGATTGTCATGATTCCTTCAAAAAGGAACACGAGCCAAAATACATTTTGCTTGCAGTTTCCGGAAATTTCAATACAGACAATCCTCTGGAATTCCAGCCAAAGAAAGGCCTTGCTATAGCTTACAGAATAAGGCTAAAGAAGAATCTAGAAAAAGGCATTAATTACTTTGACTCAATGATTGTTCCTTGCGTTGAGTTCATGCTAAGAGAAAAAGATGAAGGAAAGAAATATTTAATAGTTTATGACAAACCCATTAACCCAAATGATTTTATTTGTAAGACAAATAAAAAGTTTGATTTTGACACAGATTCTCTAACTACCCTGCTTAAATACAAGATAAGGAAGATTATGGCCTCTTATTAGCTTTAATTTAGGAATTAAATTTAAAGAAATATAAAAAGTTCATATGAGAGATAATAAAAGGCAAGTAAAAGATATCAATATGAAAAGATTATCAATAAATCTGTTTCTCAAACATTATATTGGCTTGATTTCTACAAGCCTCGAATTTTAGTAATCTTTTTAAACCTCCTTTCTCTCATTCTCTTAACCATATGACCAAAGCTAAATTCACCGAATGAATAAAGCTAATGAGGGAGGTTAAAATGGCTTCTCCATATGAGATAATAGAGATAGCGAGAAAAACAGGAAAGATTGAGAAAGGCGTTAATGAAACTACGAAAGCTGTAGAGCGGGGTGTAGCAAAGTTAGTCGTGATAGCCGAAGATGTTTCTCCTAAGGAAATAACACAGCATCTGCCTGCACTATGCCAAGAGAAAAACATTCCGTTTGCCTTAGCTGACTCAAAGAAAAAGTTAGGCGTGGCGGCAGGAATCAATGTAAGCTCAGCGGCAATAGCAGTTATAGAGGCAGGCGAGGCCGCTTCTCAGATTTTACACTTTTCAAAGGGGGCAAAAGCAACCAAAGAAAGCAGAGAAAATAAAGCAAATCCTGAAAAATAAAATCCAAACAGGACAATAAATAAACCTGTATTAATAAACCTGTTATATTAATTTAAAAAATTTAAAGATGGGAAGCAAGAAGCAACAAAGATTAAAAGAAGGCGCAGCCGCAGAGATGCGAGGCTTTGAGAAGTTCATGGGCGAGGCTGTGCCAGCCGTTGTCGAGGAAATTTCTGGCAGGACAGGATTCAGGGGTGAGTTAACCCAAGTTAAAGTAAGAATCTTACAAGGGAATGACAAGGGCAAAATCATCAGAAGAAATGTGAAAGGCCCTGTGCGCCTCCGCGACATCTTGATGTTGCGAGAAACTCAGATAGAAGCAAGAAGGATAAGAACTAAGGTCATGAAAGGAGCGTTCACATAAATCTTCTTTAAAAAGAAGATTTAATCAAGAATAATCAAAAGATAAAATGCCAAGATGTTTTTTTTGTTCCAAGGATATAGAACCTGGCCGAGGCATCATATTCGTGACTCTTGAAGGCAAGCTGTTACATTTCTGTTCGAGCAAGTGCAAGAAGCACTTCAAGATGGGCCGTAGCAAAAAACAGAAATGGATAACTAAGCAGAAGAAATAAAAGGAAATAGAGAAAAGTAAAGGATAAGAGTAAAGGACAGGATTTAGTTAAATTTAAATAACAATTCTTCTATTTTGATATATATAATTTAGAGATATGATTAATTGTTAAAAAGAGGTGCAAGAAAGAAAAAATGGCTCTAACTCCCCCATCACTTCCGAGAACAGGCGCAGCCCCAGAAGCGCCAGGAGCCCCCAAGCCTATACATCCAATAATAAATATTAATCCCGAGATTCCCCCATTGCGAAAGGTTGAGGACAAAACCAAGATTAATGTCAGATATGTCCTTATATCACCTCATACCACTGTTCATATCTACTGGAAGCCAGAGATAGGCGAAGTTGTTTATGAGATAGAAGAGCCTTTGCTCAATGATTTCGAGAGAAGAGTTCTCGAAGAGCTTGAGACAGGAATGTATGAGCTCATTAACCTCGGCGCTGTTGTTGAAAAAACCCAGGAAGCTCTGCTTAGTTATTTGGACAAGATGGCTAAGCTGCTATTGAGCGAGTTAGGAAGGAGAATCACCGAGGAAAGCTACAACAGAATTTTTTATTATCTTTATCGCGATTTCATAGGCTTAAATGAGATAGAACCCTTGCTTCGCGATTTCTTTATTGAAGATATTGAATGCAATGGTGTAGGAACTCCGGTTTATGTCGTTCATCGCGTCTATCGAAACTTGAGGACAAACCTAATTTACAAGGACATGAACAAGGCAGCGAGTTTTGTCGAGAAGCTCGCTCAAAGATGCGGGCGTTATGTTTCTTATGCATCTCCTCTGCTTGATGGTACGCTTCCGGACGGCTCGAGAGTCAATGCAACTTACACAACTGAAGTATCAAGCAAAGGCCCCACATTTACGATAAGAAAGTTCACGAAAGTCCCTTGGACGCCTGTGCAATTCATCTCTATGAACACCCTTTCTCCAGAGATGTTAGCTTATTTCTGGATACTGATGCAGTACAAGTGCAACATTCTTGTCGCAGGAGGCACGGGCTCTGGAAAAACTTCATTGCTCAATGCATTTGCTTTTTTCATCCCTCCAGAAGCCCGAGTTGTTTCAGTTGAAGATACAAGAGAAATCAACTTGCCTCGGGAGAACTGGCTTCCTAGTGTTGCACGCACAGGACTTGCTGGCAGCGTAGGGGAAATAGACATGTTTACCTTGCTGAAAGAATCATTCAGGCAGAATCCGGATTATGTTATTGTTGGTGAGGTTAGGGGCAAGGAGGCTTTTGTTTTGTTTCAAGCAATGGCTTCAGGCCATCCAAGCCTGAGCACAATGCACGCTGATTCAGTTGAATCTGTGATTCGAAGACTTGAAACTCCGCCTATTAATCTCTCCCCAACACTTGTCAATAGCCTTGACGCAGTAGCTGTGATGACTCACGCAATAGTCAAGAAACAGGAAACAAGAAGGTTGAAAGAGATAGTAGAGATAGTTGATGTCACAGCAGAAGGAGTTGCAGTCACGAACACTCCATTTGTGTGGAACCCAGCCGAAGACGCGTTTTATTTCAAGACTGAGAGCAAGGTTTTCCAAAAGATAATGAAAAGATACGGCTTAAGCAAGGAACAATTGCAAGAAGAGTTCAAACTCAGGACAAAACTGCTCTATGCCTTATACAAGAAAAAGATATTTGATTTTGAAACAGTCCAGAAAATCATCAACGAATATTACAAACACCCTGAATCTGTGTTAGTAAAATATGTGCCTGAAGCAGCAAAGAAAAATTTAAAGTAGGAAAAATGACGTCCTCTTCGGGCTAAAGCCCGAAGTTTCCAATGAGAGAGTCAAAATGTTTTGACTCTTGATGTAAAACATAGTCAAGTGTCTTGGAAAGTTCAGTAAAT
>JBNAVB010000020.1:0-7625 GCA_049699715.1 Candidatus Pacearchaeota archaeon
AAACAGCAGATTAAGATGATGACTACTGACGGCTGGAATGCTTACGAGAAAACAATAAAGAAAGTTTTTGGTTATAACTTAAAAGAAGGCATGTATAATGTCTTCCATAATAAAGTTGTAGTTTCAGAAAAAGATGAGGTTTTTAACTATCCTATTGAAAGGTTGCATAATTCAGTAAGGCATAGAACAAAAACTTTCAGAGGTTTTCATGGCTATAGTTATGGCTTTTTGATGGATTTAATGGATTCATTAAGCAAGTTGTTCCCTGGGCAATATCTTGATATGTTTGGAAAAGGTTATGGTGGCAGTCAAGGTCAAAATGAAATTGTTATAACAGGGCCATTCAATCTTGAACAAGGAAAGCCTTATTTCATTAGTGCAACACAAGACTGGAACAGGTGGACGTGGGTTGGAAAAGTACCTGAACATGTGAGGTTTGAGTTGAAACATCATGATTTGCCGCAAACATCTTATAATTATATTGTTCTTCCACTTGATACAAGAATAAAGAAAGAATGGGAGATAATAGAGCAAGAAGGCTCTAAGAAGATTATCAAAGATAATATAAAATTAGACAAGGAATAACTTTTTAAATGTTAAAAACATATGGTAAATATGGCAAAAAAGAGGAAAGTAAAAGCAAAAAGAAGAGTAAAAGTTGTTAGAGCTCCGAAAGCTCCTGCAGCTGTAGAGAAGCCAGTGAGTGCGGTTCAGGCAGAGCACATCCTTGGATTAGTGGGTGGAATCCTTGTGATGATTGCAGCGATTATCTCGATAATAGGCGCGATAGATGTAGTGCCTTCTATAGTTTCTCTTGTCTTGGGCGCATTGATGATACTTTTGATATACACTATAAAGAAAAGTGCTAGAATTTCAGCGATGTTTTTGTTAGTGTTGAGTATCGTAACATTAGTGCTAGCGCCTCATGGATTTGTTATCGGCCCGATTCTTGGATTGATAGGTGCGATAATCGTCTTGGCGAGAAGATAAAACAAATATAGAGTAAAGCATTTATAATGTATCAGATAGTATGCAGTTAGAAAATTTGGGCTTTTCAGAAACTGTCTCTCTATTACTTTATTGTCTATTGTTTATTGATTTGTAAGTTTCTTTACTAGTGCGCTTTCCGCAAGAAGAGCTTCTTTGCCGGTTCTCATGTCGCGCAGTTTGAATTTTTTCTTTTTTATTTCTTCTTTGCCTATAAAAATCACAAAAGGAATGCCTAAGGAGTTGGCATACTCCAGGGCTTTTGAGATTTTATCCATTATAAAACATGAAATTTCTTGGCTGCGGAGTCTTTCTGCTAAAGCTATCGCGGCTTTGTCTTGCGCGATTGAGATTATAATTGCTTTTGGCTTATCAATTGAAACTTTAGCTAGGGTTGAGAGTCTGTCTAAGCCAAATGAAATGCCTGTGCCTTGAATTGCATTCACAAGATAACTACCTCCGCCTGCGATGCTCTCTTTCATCATCTTGGTTTTGATTTCAAAGACCGAGCCATTGTAATACGCAAGGCCGCGGGCAAGGTTTGGGAGAAATTCTACTTTAACGCCGTATTCTTTGCAGTATTGCTCAAGCTCTTGTATTTCTTTGAATGTGATGTATCTCTTGAAATAAGACTTAGGTTTTTTGAACAATGCGATTAAGTTTTCTGCTTTATATTTTCTCAGGTTTGCCTTGACTTCTTGTTCACTGAGCTTGTCGAGCTTGTCAATTTCTTTGATGACCTGGAGCTTGTCTTTCTGGCTGACTTCCTGTTCTTCAATAATCTCATTCAAGAGCTTTCTGTTATTAATGTAAATGTTTGCTTCTATTCTCAGCTCCTTCAAAATTTCAGAAAATAGCTTTAGGATTTCGGCTTCGTCTCTTGTGTTCGAGCCTATAATATCGATATCGCACTGGGTAAATTGCCTGAATCGATTGCTGCTTGTCGGCTCGTCTCTGAAAACCTCACCTATCTGGTATCTTCTGTATGGGAGTTTCTTGTTTTGAGCAAGGCGCTTTAACTGGAATGTGAGCTCATAGCGCAATGCAAGTGCTCTTTGGCCTTTGTCCTTTAACCTGAAAATATCACTGATTGTTTCTTCTGCTTGGCCTGCTTTAGCGAATTCTTCAGACTCTATAACTGGAGTTTCTGCAGGAACAAAACCATAAATTTTGAATTTTTTTACAAGTAGCTCTCTAATTTTTTCGCGCTTCAGAGCTTCTTCGTCTGTGATGTCTCGAAATCCTTTTACCGTTTCCATTTTTTCTTCCAAGCAGATTTTATCTTATTAGCTATTTCAAATGCATCTTTTTCTGTAAGCTTGCTCTTTTGTGCTATTTTTTCCATCATTTCTATTTTCTTTGCAAAATCTATCATTGATTGTCTAGCTACTTCACTCCATTTAATTTCAGGATGCTTCTTTACTATTTTTTGCAAATCTTCCGGGATTGATAGTGTTATGTTTGGCATTTTATTTATGTGTATTATGTGCATCCACATATTTAAAACTTTCGTTTTTTATGCAAGCATTTCTAAAATATCTTTTGTTGTAAAGATCTTGATTTTATCTTGCCTTTGAAAATGAATATCTGAAGTCCAGATCCCATCATTTTTAATTGCTAATGCTAAAGCGATATAATGGATATCCTTAACATCAATTTTTCCAATTATTTCTTCAGCAGTTTTATAATAAGGAGATATAATTTTATCATCTATAATTTTTACTTTTGATAAAATTAATCTAATTAAGATTTTTAATTTTTCTTTATTAAGTCCAGATTTTTCCAATATTATATTTTCATTTTTCTTCAATTCTTTGATCGCATAGTTTGGCAAGAAAAATTCAAAATAAGGAACGTTTAAAACAGCACGAATGAGCGAGTTTTCTTTGATAAGTGCAGAAATTATAATATTGATGTCTAGAACAAATCTCATTTTTATTTAAATATCATTAAGGGGCGGTAGGTGGGAGTCGAACCCACTCCAAGCGGGTTCTGTCTAGAGTTTGCCACATAGCAAACCAGACCACAGCCGCTTATACTAGCCGTTATACGACAACCGCCATATTTATATATAGTGCTCGGAGCATTAAAAATCTTTTCTGTCTTTTGAGAAATCACGCAAGAGCAAAAGCTAGGCAAAGTTCTAACAATGAACTAACCTCCATTGCGTTATCATAACTATATCATGAAAAATTAGTTTAAAAAAGTTTCGAGAATCACTTGAACATCCAGCTGAAAAGTGAGGAAAAGAAACCTTTGCTCTCTGGTTTGTATTCCTCGCCTGCTATCTTTGCCGCGAGTCTCTTGTAACTTTTTGCTGCGCGGCTGTTAGGATGTGTCAGAACGAGAGCGTTTCTTAATGCGATGCTCTCGCGAACTGAATCATCTTCAGGGACTTTCGCTAGGATAGGCTTTTCTAGCATCTCCTTGATGTTTTTTGTACTTAATTCCGGTTTCTTGTTCCTCGCTCTCGTGATTATAA
Source organism: Candidatus Pacearchaeota archaeon (assembly GCA_049699715.1). Lineage (GTDB taxonomy): Archaea > Nanobdellota > Nanobdellia > Pacearchaeales > UBA284 > JAVZYK01. Next base: position 3,470 of record JBNAVB010000020.1, read on the forward strand.
CTCCTGAAACCCTCTTTTTCAATTTCTCAGCGAGTTTTATTGTTTTGAGAGCGTCTGCTAAAGCTGGCATCTCTGGATTTGTCACAATGAGAATCTCATCGTTTTCATCGAGAGCCTCAAAAGGCAACAAGGCTTCGCGACCCAAGCCCGCGGCACTGTCAACTATAACGAAATCAGATATTTTTTTCAAGTCTTTTATCGCTGTAGCAAGTCTCGATGGATTTATGCCCTTCATTGCCTCAAGCGAGATTGACGAAGGCACAACTTTAGTGCCGGAATGATGTGTATAAGTAGCACGATAAATATGTTTTTTCCCTTGCAGAACATGGTTGAGTGTAATTGGAACTACTGGCGAGCCTAAATGTAATGCTACATTAGGTGTTGTGAGGTTGCTGTCTAGAATTGTGACATTTTTTCCTAGAGAGTTTAATGCGATACCTAAATTCACTGCTGTGACGGTTTTTCCAACTCCCCCCTTGCCTGAACTTATAACTATAGTTTTCGCCATTTTACACTTATTTTACACATTTGTTTTTCTTACAACGATTTCTATTTCTGCTAGCGGGATTAGAGCTTACTCGCCGCCGCAATCAGGAACATTTTGTGAAAGTGTTGCGGTGAATGTCCAAGTGTCGCTTTTGTAGCCAGTTGTGTCATCAGGCACCTTTAAACGGCATCCAATGTATAGCTCGTCTTTTGAATCGTCTGGATACAGGCAGCTACATACTGTTCTGTTGCTGGTGTCCATCTCTACGCCTGGGAAAGGGACTAAATTCACTTCTGCGCCTGTCGCACAAGAGTCAGTTTCTTTATTTTCACTCCATACAGTCACGTTAGGATTCGTACCTCCGATAAAAGTGTTAGGGTTCTTGCCTGAACTTACATTAACCTTCGCCCATCTGTTACCATCGTTTCTTACAACTATACATCCAGGATTATAGGCTGTCGTATTTGCCCAGTTCGTTTTTGTGTCCGCAAATGGATTCTCTCCTGTAGCACAATAGGGGGATTCATTACCAGGATGTAATATCGCATAAGCTGCTGGAGGCGTCACATAACCGCTTCCAAAAGCACAGTTAGGCTGAGTTACATTGATTTCAACTCTTTCAGTGATGTTAACTGTGACATTACCGCTAGTCTGGAATCCTGTAATCGAGGCAAACTTGTTAATGCTGTCAATACTGTACCATGTCCCAAAGATTGTAACAACAATTGCAATCACTAGCAAAAAAACTAAGGTTTTATTGGATATGCTCATTTTTTCCTCTTTTTTGTTTATTATTTTCCTTTCTCTATGTGTCTAACATAAGTTATAAAATTTTCTAATAGTGCGTTCCACTCCTTGAGCTTGTCCATGTTAATTTCGATTTCCTTGTTCGTTACAGAGCTTATTATCCTTAGTGCCACATTTTTCCTGAATTCATGCTCGCGAATCTTTTCCATGGAGGGGATTTTTCTGAAGAGCGAGTAAAGATCCATTACCTTTTGAACTAGCTCGTCTCCATAAACCTCTCTAATTACAAGCTCTCTTGCCTTAGGGGCGATTGGAATGTCTTTAATCTCGCGCTTTTTCTTGGCTTTTTTAAGCATAAGCTCCATGCATTTATCAACCATGCTCTCCCAACGAGTGAGTAAATTAAGAATTACATCAGCGGTTTTAGCATATTTTAAGCTTACATAAAAGAGATGTTCTGCAATCCTCTTTTCCTGTTCTATTTCGTTCCACATAAATCCTACAAAAAGCTATAAAAGACTCTTTTGTTGTCTCCAATTTAACTTAAGCTATTTTCAGTCACAAATTATACCGACGAGAATATATTATTTATATCTTGCGATTTTGTGTAACCATTTAAAAATTAAGAAAACAAGAAAAAATCCAATTTTCTGATTTGTTACAGATATCTGTCACTTATACCGAACTTCTCTTGGGCTATTTTCGTCCTTGCTTTGAGCAAGAGCACCTTGATAATATTCAGATATTTCTTGAGTTGCTCTAAGCCAACCGAATCGGTCCTTAGGCTGTCGCTCATAATTATAAGCTTGTCTTTTCTTATAAAATCCATGGAACTGGCTTTGTATTTTTCAGTTAGGCTAAACAGCTCAGACAAAACTTGGAGCTCTGACTGCGCTATGTTGAACCTTGGAGCGCATTGTTCCTGGAATATCGCCCAGTTTGTTTTGGAATCTTGTAACTTGATTCGCTTGTAGGTGCTTTCATAGCTTAGAATTGCTTGTACAGTTGCGCTTGCGCTTTCGTACAGATCCTCAAGGATCTTTTTAATGAGCCGGTTTTCTTTGATTAAAGGATATGTGATATAAACCATATGATCTGCGGTTCTCAAGGCATGATCAGCTTTGTTCAAAAGTTCATTTACAGTGTCAATAAATTCCATTTGTGTTCGCTTGTTGCCCCCCGCCTTGCCCTTTCTTGCTTTAGTGCTTTTTTATCCTAGCCTCGGCAGCTCATAACTTCAGCTAAGGACTTTTAATAGGATTTCGAATATAACAACAAGAATTATGATTAGCACAATAAACTCGGGCTTTATCTGAATTTTGCTCTTGTACTCGTCAAAATAGCGTACAAGGCCCCCGCCTGCTGAAGGAACTCTAAAACTTGGAGCTGCCATTTTATTATTCTAACTAATTCTTAAGGATATAAAAAGGTTTCTTCTTATGCAATTTTCCGGAGATATAAAGATATGGCTTATAAAAAACCTATTTTTGAGAATATATTGAGAATATAATGTAGAATATAATAATATAAAATATAAAAGGCAATATAAGAGGTAAAGAAAGAGGCAGCTGGAAAATAGGCCACTTTCTGTAAGCTTTCCTCAAGCTTAAGGAATAAGCTGTGCTGACATCCGACTAAGCGTTCTTTTGCAAATGCAATGAACTTGCACCAGCCAAGATAGCCGTGCTCAAAATCTTGGGATTTTGGCACGCCTAGTTTGCAGAACAAACATCGGCGTTTCATCAAATCTTTCGCTTCTTAGTTCGGCGCATGCTTCATGACTCGGCGAAAGCTGTGTCGTTTCTGTGCCAGAGCTATGCCTCACGACATGTGCCTCACGGCACTGGCTTTTTCTTGCAAAATGAACCCTGCAAGGGTGTGTGGACCTTCCTCCAGCGCTATTAAACCAAAGAATGCTTACAACTCAGCATCTGCCCCTTTGAGGCAATGGTTTTTAGTGCTAGACAGTCAGCTATTCCAGCTGCCTTGCTATAGCTAATAAAAGGGAATTTAAAAACTTAACGCCATACTTGTATTGTTGCATCTACGGGTGTTTTTGAAAAATTAAAAAGAATCCATCAAAGGTTTCTTGATTTTAGAAATCGGAAATTAATTACTGAAAATCTTTAATATAGTCCAACGCTTCTTTTTCATTATTCTCAATGGCAATCTCTACTGCTTTTTTTGCTACCTCTAATAATTCCTTTGCCTTTTTTCTTGCTTCATGTGATTGCTGAACCAATGAAGCAATTTTTTGCTGGGTTGAGAGTGGAAGAAGGGGGATAACAACTTCTTTTAATGTCTCTTGATTTAATCTTTGTTGAACACTACCTCTACTATTTCTTATCATCAAATTTACACCTAACGGACTACCAAGAAATAATGCAAGATAATATGAATTCAATTTTTGTTGGTCAAATCTAAGCCTTATTAGATTGTCGCTAATCGTTCCACCTTCGCATTCTTTCGGGATCCTTGCAGATAAACCAATAGTTCCAACTCTTGTCACTACTACATCTCCTTCTTTTGCCTTTTTACCTTCAATCTGGTCTTCAGGAGAGATATAAACTAAATCGTCTGTATTAATTGTTCCATTTTTTAGGTCGGTCCCCCTAATGTAAGGCATTCCTTCCGATTTATCTACATATTTTTCCGAATATTGACCTGTTGTAACTTCAATAAAATTTATTTTCTTAATTGGTTTTGCATAGAAATTCTCTATAAGATGGTTTTCAATTTCATCATACGCAGGCTGGAAATATTCCGCATCTATTCTATGGGCAGAGAAGGCGGAAGAAAGATTAGCAGTATAGGTCTTTTCGTATCTTGGCTTGAAGTCTTTAAACCCGAGTTCTTCTAAGAGGAGGGTTTCGGCTTGGGAGTAGAGAGAGTAAGATTTTTCTCTCTCTATCAACGCAAGAT
>JBNAVB010000021.1:0-7121 GCA_049699715.1 Candidatus Pacearchaeota archaeon
GACATTTTTTTATTTGTTAATACCTCTGGCTTTAGCCCGAGTGTTATTTATTTTTTTCTTTCCCTTGGTCATTATTTTTGTTTAAGTTCTTTTATTTTCTCAGTTATATCCTTCACATTTTTGATTATGCCTGCTTTTGCCAAACGTCTTAGCTTCTCTTCCTGCTTGTAGTTAATTTCTCCTTTTCTCTTTAATACTTTTAGATATCTTCTTATACTCCTTATTTTGGTTATATATTCTCTTTTCTTTTTTTTCAGAATTATTTTTTTCCTTCCAATGCCCCTTCCCCTGCCTTTTCTTTTTCTCTTCTGTCTTGTTTTACCTGCTCTTCTTTTTACTCCAGTCTTTGCTCTTTTCTTGATTGCGCCTTCTTTAATTAGGGCTTTAATGTCTTCCCGAGTTATGGCCTCCTTTATTTCATTTAATCTCAAGGGATCAAACCATACTTTCTCCAAACCGATGTTCATTACATGCGCGGCAAGCCTCTTCTGTGTTGAAAGCGTTTTCATTTTTTCTCCTCCTTTGTTTTAACTTCTTTTTCCTTACTTTTTATTTCTTCTTTACTCTTTTCACCTTTCTTTAATATTTTAGATTGCTCTTCTATTTTTCTTTTGAGCTTCTCTTCCCTTTCAGCCTTTATTTTTTCAATGAATCTTGGTACATTTACATTCAATAGTTTGATGTTCTTTACCGATGCTTTCTCAATTATCTCGATTTTTTTTCTTTTTCCTATCTTGCCTATGACTCCAATCTCATCTCCCTTAACATTCTCCAAATCTTGCAGATTGTATATTAATTTTGGTTTGAGCTCTCGAACAAGTCCTTTAATGTCCCTAGGAGAACCCCATCCTATTGAAGGCTGTATCATATGCCCCGTTCTTTTCTCTCTTAACTTGCTATGTCTTCCGCGCGGTCTGCGCCATTTTTGCTTCTTCTTCCGCCTTTTTCCTAATTTTGATTTTTTGAAACTATCTTTTCTTAAAAATGTAGGTTTCCTTCTTTTCAGCATTTTTTTAAAATTTGAAAGCTCTTTATTGTTTATGGTCATTTTCTTAATCTCCTTTCCCCTTTTCCTTTTTAATTATCCATATTCCATCTTGGAAAACTCTCCTGTCTCTCGCTCTGACCCTTGTAGCAGTTTCTATATTTGCAGCCATCTGTCCAGTCGCTTCTTTGTCCACACCCCTAACAACAACTATGTCGCCATCGATAGTGACCTCAACTCCCGGCAATAGTTTAACAATCCTGTCTTTATTCTCTCCTAAAAAGTTTTTTATAATAAAACTGTTGCTTGGCTTGTCAATTTTTATTGTTATTGGAAAATGTATCGAACAAACTTGTAACTTGTATTCATAACCTTTTTGCACACCATCAACCATATTTTTAAGGTGGCTTGCTATACTGTTAATGAGTTTCTTCTCTTTTTTGGTTGCTTTTATCTGCCCTATCAATATTTTACCTTCCTCTTTAGTTATCTCTATGTTCTTAACATTGAAGATCCTTTCAACTCTCCCTAGAGGGCCTTTTACAATTATCTTTGGCAGAGCTAGCTCTACATTCACATTCTCTGGTATAGCTATTATCTTTTTGATTTCCTTTTTCATTTTTGTTTTAGTAACAGTAAGCAAACAAGGCTCCTCCGATACCCTTCTCAATTGCGTCTTGGTGCGTCATAATGCCCTTGTTTGTAGATACTATTAAAATTCCAATGTTTCTCGCAGGTAGGAATCTTCTGACATATTTTTCAAAATCATCCTTTTGCACGAAAAATCTTGGTTTGATAGCCCCACAATCATTTAACTTACCTATCTTCACTATAATTTTGTCAAACTTGTCATTCTCAACCTTAAAATCTTCTACATAACCCTTATCTTTGAGAATCTTTAGCACTTCAAGCACAAGTTTAGACACAGGAATGATTACTGTTTCTTTTCTGCCTGCCTTTTTACAATTCACAAAATCATTTAAAAATGAAGCTAACCAATCTCTCGTTGTCATTTTTTTTATCACATATATTTCTTGAAGCCAATTTTCTCCGCGATTTCCCTAAAGCATTGCCTGCACAAATGCAATCCATATTTGCTTATATGCGCTCCATAACGCCCACAGTTAACACACTTCTTTGAAGCTATGCCGAACTTTCTGTCTTTTGGTTTGCAAAATCTCAGAAACCTTGCTTTGATTGCAGGTTTGCTTTCTAATTGTTTCATTATCCTTTTCCAATCGCTTGCTGGCATTTTTTAAATTTTGTTTTGTTTAATTTATTTTGAAATTTTAACGCCAAATTTTTCTTGGAAAAATTTTATTGTTTCTTCTTTTGTGATTCTATGTCTCTTAGGGATTCTTGATTTGAGTCTTTTCCTTTTAACTACCCTCCATCCCTTTCTCTTCAATGTTGCAACTACATCAAATCCGAGAATTCCTATATCTCGTTGATAGGACAAGGAAGGAATCTCAATATATTCTTTGATTCCGAAGCTTAGAAATCCTGGATTAAATTGTTTCTCATCTAATTCTGTAATTCCCGTGAGTAGTATCTTAAATAATTCGACTGCTCGATTCTTTCTCAGAGTCACTTTGCATCCAATCGGCTGTCCCGGTTTAATTTTCCACGTTGGGATTCTTTTCTTCGCCAATGTTTTTATTGGCGTGGATTTCGTTATGAATTTTAATAATTTTATTGCTCTATCTAATCTTGTGGTGTCGGCAGTTGAGCAATGCAAAGTGAGGCTGTCCATTTCAATTGCCCTCATATCGTTTTCTTTAGTTGTAGTTTCTTTATTCATTTTTCAAACTCTCTCTCCTCAAGAACAAACAAATTATCTTTAGGTGCCGTGACTTTCCCATGCTTGGTGTGTATAATCGCCATCTTCCCCTCAAGTGATTCTATTTTGCCATGTTTCCCAATATTCTTTCCACTTATTATCAAGACAAATGCCCCCTTCTCCATCTTTAGCACCTTAATTATCTTATTTGTTCCAATCGCTATCAAAATACTATCGCCCACCTTATATTCTTTAGATTCATCATGTTTTGTAAACAAGAAATTTCTTCCATCGCTACAGTTCAGTTGAAGTTGATTCTTATTAATGATGCGTTTGCTTATTATCCTGCATGGTTTCGTCGAGCCTTTGTTTTTATTTATCTCTGTGACGTTTAACTTGCCATTTTCCATGAGGTGTATTGTAAACTGCTTGTCTATTTTACTGATATAAATCCTGTCGAAAATCCCGACATTGGACTTCACATCCTTTACAACTTTCCCATTTATGTTCACATTCCCATCTTTTAATAGTTTTTTAACTTCTGAAGCCGTTTGCGCAATTTTTAACACGTCTCTCAAAACCACTACCAATGGCAGTGAAAGCTCTTGTCTCTGCGCGCCTCTCCCCCGGGTTATAAACTTTTTATCTTTCCTTTGCAAAGGCCATGTTTTCGGCATTGACATCCTTTTTATGTGCATTTTATTTTCCTCCGACTTCTGTTCCCTTTGTTTTTATCCCAATATGCCTTTCTAGGCTTTTCACTCGTTTTTTATCATCAAGGTTTAATGCGGTAATCATCAATTTTGAAGGCTCAAACCTTACATTTACTTTTGTTCCATCTTTTCTTGATTTCTGTATGCCTTCTATGAAAACCTTCCTTTTTTTAGTATCAACTAGTGCAACTTTACCTTCTTTCCCCCTGAACTCGCCACGCATCACCTTAATACTATCTCCTTTTCTTAGAGATATTGCTCTTTTGTTGTATTTTTTTCTCAATTCCTTTGATAAGTGGCTAGCAAGCATCTTATGTTTTATATGCAGTGGCGCGTTAACTCTATACTTTCTATGCTTCTTTATCTTCCTACTGGATTTCCATACTGTTGAAAATTTATTTTTCATTTTGGTTTTTTGTTGTTTTGTTTTTTATTTTCCCTATACGATCATTGTTGCGATTCTTGCGATAAAAGGCCATCTGTCTGCAGCTTCTCTAGCTATTGGTCCTTTCAATTGAGTTCCCTTTGGATTGCCGTCCTCATCTTTCAGCAATACAACGGCATTGTCTGCGAAGCTTATGCGCTCTCCCGTTGCTCGCCTATATTCCTTTTTCTGCCTTATCACCACTGCCCAAAACACTTGTTTGAGCATGTCTGTTGCACCTTTCCGGACACTTACTTTCACCAAACTTCCGACTCCACATGAAAGCTGCCGTCCTTTTCTCCCTTTACCTCCCTTAATCCCAAAAATTTTAACTATTTTGGCTCCGCTATTGTCTGCAACAGTTACCAAAGCCCCTATATTTATTCCTTTCACAATTCTCGCCCCTACAGCTTTCATTTTAATTTCTCCATCACAACGAAATGCATAATCTTGCTTAATGGCCTGCACTCGCCTATTTTAACAACATCACCAACAATTATTTTTTTCCTTAGGCAGTCTGGCAAATAAGCATGCAATTTAGTTCTTGCTTTGGCAAACCTCTCATATTTTTTGTAATAAATAAGTCTTTCAAACTCTATCACAACCCTCTTACCAACAATTTTCTTTACAGTTCCTTGAAAATTCCTCCCATGAACGCTTAGATTTCCATGTTTTGGGCATTTTAGGTCTTTGCATTCGGTAGTAGCATTGTTATCTCTATTGATTTTAGCTTCTCCTGTTTCTTTCTTTTCTTTTGCCATTTTTTACAGTTATCTTTTTATGGGTTTTCTACCCCTTGTCTTATTCTTTTATTCTTACTTATTTTTCCTCTATGTTTTTAGCATCAAACCCAAAAGCAACCAGCTTTTCTTTGACTCTTCTTCCATGATTGCCCTGGAGTTCAATTACATTGTTTTTCACTGTCCCTCCGCAAGCAAATTCCTCTTTGAGTTTTTTTGCTATATCTTTAGTGTCATTTTCAATGCCTGAAATCAATGTCACAAATTTTCCAAATCTTCTCTTTACTGCCTCTATTCGTATCTTTTGTTTGATCTTTGCTAGCTCTTTGCAGATACAAGCTTCAAGCGGTAAGCCACACTTTGGGCATATATTCATATTTTTTTCTTTCCTCCAGTTTGTTTAAATTCATTTTTTATAATCATCTTTATAATTTATTTAGGCTTAATCTGGTTCAGTTGGGTATTTATTCTGGCAATAGTTCTCTTAATCTCTTTTATTTTCTTGCTGGTGCCTGCCGATTGCCCTTGTTGTGCACTCATTTTCAACAGTTCCAACTCTAAATCTTTCTTCTTTTCATTTAGTTCTTGTTCATTGAAGCGCTGGATTTCTTTTTTTCTTATGATTGGCATTTTCTTTGATTTCTCCTTATATTTTTATTTTTTCTTTTATTTCTCCTATTTTTATTTTTGTGCTTTTTTTGCTTGCTTTTGTTTTTTTTGTTCTGGCTTTTTCTTTAGTTCCCTTTTTCCCTTCTTCTCTCTCTATTTTTTCTTTTTCTTCTTTAGTTTTTTTCTCAAACTCTGTCTCAGCCTGATATATCTTTTCTTTAAGTTCCTTTTCTATTAGTTCGTGGTTTATTTCTATCTTGTCAGGGATTTTAGCATTCTTAGGCACAATTGAAACTTTCACGCCAATCGAACCTGGTCTAGTGAATGCCGTCGCCTTAGCTGAGTTTACTATATTCAAGCTTCCTCCAGTCTTTTTCAGATAGCCAAAAGCGAATCTCCAGTTTTTTGCTCTTTCGCTAGGGAGCTTGCCTCCAAGTCTTATCTCAGCTCCGAGAGCACCTGCCCTAGCAATCCTCTCCATTTCATGATATGCCACAAGTTTGAAACTTAAGGGTCCAAATTTTTCAAGCGCCAGGGCAATCTGATCAGCTACAGTTTGTGCGTCGAATATTGGATCCATTATTTCTGATACTTCTACTTGTGGATTTTCCAACTTGAATCTTTTCTTTAGTGAGTCATGAAGCTCCCGTATAATCTCCCCCCCTCTTCCAACGACTAGCCCGGGTTTTGCAGTCGCGATTATTATCTTTTCACCAATTGGGGTCCTTTCTATCTTAACATCACTGACTTTCCCTTTGCCGATCTTTGCCTTGATGAACTCTTTTATGGCATGCTCTTGCATTTTTGCTTCTACAAATTTTTTCTCCATCATCTTTTCTCCTCCTTGGCTTTCCCTTCAACTTTTTTGGCAGTTTTTGCAACAAAAGTTTTGGCTTCAAGAGTGACATGCGTTCTTTTGAATCGCTTTCTGCCGAAAGCAATTCTTGTGGCTTTGTGAGGCCTTGCAGCTTTGTTAGCTTTTGCTAGACTAATCTTTAATGTTTCAACATCAAGTCCCTTGACACTTGCATTGGCAATAAGGTTTCTTACCAATTTAATAAATACTTTCGAAGCATTAACAGGGTACCTTCCTGCTACCTTTCCTTTTGGCATGTTTTTTCTGTGAGGGATTTCCCCTTTCATCGGAACAGCTATTTTATGAGATAATACATTTTCAAGCAATGTTAACACTTCACTTGGTTTCTTGTTTCTGATAAAATTACATAATGCAATTGCATGTTTGGTAGAGATGGCCAGATTTTTGCCATGAACCACTGCAACACCCTCTAAAACTTTTTCTGGGGCTTTTACAGCTTTCTCATCTTTCACAACCTTTATATCTGCAGGTTTCTCTACTTTTTTTTCTTCTACCTTCCATTTATTTTCTTCTATCATTTTTTATTATTTTTTGATTTTTATTTGACTGACAAGAAGGCTGAACTTCTTGTAGCCCCTATTCCTGGCGCACCATGCTCTACTTTTCTTCTTGTCAGCGCAAATTCTCCGAGTCTATGCCCTAACATTTCTTCAGTTATTTTGATGGCTACAAACTCTTTACCATTATGGATATTTATGGTTAATCCAATCATTTTTGGCACTATAATCATACTTCTCGAATGCGTTCTTATTCCCTTATTCATGCTGATTTTTTTCTCGCACCGTTTCAAGAACTTTTCAACCTTTTCTGTCTGTCTTAGTAATGTTCGTTTTTCTCTCGAAGGCAAGAGCTTCGCAAATTCCCTCAAATCCATCTGTTTCAACTCTTCTATTCCCTTCCCCCTATATACAAATTCTTTTACCATTTTATTATTTTTTATTACATAAGTCGCAGGATACCTATGCTTTCAAGCATAGGAGGAATGCGACCCTC
>JBNAVB010000022.1:0-4976 GCA_049699715.1 Candidatus Pacearchaeota archaeon
TTGTTTTCTCGTAAGCATTCCAGCCGTCAGTAGTCATCATCTTAATCTGCTGTTTACCATCTTCTTTTTGTGTCCTCTCTTTTATTCTCAACATTACCGCTTTAATGTCTCTCGCACTTCTTGTTTTCATATATTCAGAAGCTAAAAGAAATTTTGTGTCTGGGTCTATGCTGTCAATAAAAAAATTCTTTTCTACTCCTTTACTACCTTTTTTATGATTTTTTCTTCTATGAAACTCTATCTCATCTGTTTGTGCTTCTACACCAACATTAAGTTTTAATTTATTTGTAAATTTAGAAATAAGCTTTGAGTATTTTATCACCCATCTATAAATACTCATATGACTTGAATTATGAGGATAGAAAGCTTGAAAATGCTCTTGTATCTTTCTTGTTGAAATTCCTCTATAGAATAAGTCAATAGCACAAGTTATTTTCTGTGGTTCATTTCTCATTCTGAAAAAGCCATCATTCAAAACAAATCTATGAGAACATTCCTTACATTTATATCTTTGAATAAATCCTCTACTTGTTTGTCTTTTTCCATCTTTTTTATGTTCTCTTTCTTACATTCTGGGCATATTATTTTGTTTTTCATATAAGTATATAGGTATGGTGGTATATAAATATATCTATACTGCATTATATATATACTCTAATACACATATATTTAAATACTTTAAAAGGTATAAAAGTATATGGCTAAAAAGAAAACAAGTTTGGTGATAGATGAGGACTTATGGCAAGAGGTCAAAATCCACTGCATAAGACAAAAGATAGATGTTTCTGAATGGCTATCTGAATTAATTAAAAGAGAATTAAAGAAAAAGAATTAAATTTTTTTATGTTTAAAAACACCCGTTAATGTTACAATATACGCCGAATCCAATAAGAAACTTCTAAAGAGTAGTAAGAGAGAAGTTTACTTAACTTTTATCACTTTCTTTGTTTTATCTCCACTTTTAACAAAATAAATCCCAGAAGGAACATCAAAGTCATAACTTCCAGTCGCATTAGCTTCATAACCATTAACTTTTCTTCCAGTTGCATCATAAACACTTATCTTGCCCCTACAACCTTTAACATTAAACATACCATTGCCCAAACTCGGATAAATTTCAAACCCAACCCTATTCTCTAAACCCTTGCCATTACCTTTTTCTTCAGCAATCCCAACAGAATTAACAGTTATTGTTTTTTGTAATGTATCATTGCTCGAATTAACATCACCTGGCAAAACACTATAACTTGTAACAAGCCAGTTTCCTACTTGATTCAATGTGCACGGTGAGAAATAAAAAGTGTCAATTCCTGGTTGAGCCACAACATTCATTGAATCATGATAAAATTCATTAATCTTGCAATGCAACCAAGGATTTTGATTTATTGTTCCATAATTTCTGACAACAACTCCTGGCACAATAACCTGCCCAGAATCAGCTGTATCTGGTGCAATTATCTTTTCAAGACCAATCTCTCTGAAAACACTGAAGGATTGGGGAAAATATAATGTATCACCATGAAATGCTCCATTATGAACTGAATTGTTTGCATTTACAACCATAGCGTCCCAATGGGTTGTATCTATTGCACTTGCAATTTCAGTAAACCATGTTGTATCATTTCTTGTTTTTTCTAATCTGACTTTAAATGAATCGCCATGAGCAAACATCGAGTCTTGAAATTCTAGATTAAAATAAGCATCATAGCGATGAGTTAAAGACAAAGCAGTATCCACTACTCCAATACAAGGTTGAGAAAGATTTTTATATAGTGCCGCGAGTGCGACAAAAGAAGTGCTTATTCCAGAAGTATCTTTCACCACGCTTATATTTGGGGTAAATGCCAAAGGAGATTTCCAGGGATCATCCAAATGTAATTCTCTGACAAAATTATGATCTGGATAAGAGCCTGATCTTATAACCCAATCTGTTCTTGAATAAAACTTTCTTCCAAGAGTATCCTTCCATGCCTCTATTCGAAGAGTATCCCAAAGTTGTGCAGGAGGATCAAAATTTTCTGTAAGAATTGCCCACCCATCATTACTATCTACTGTAGCAAAAAGAGTATCAATAGTCCCTGTAGGTTTTCTATAAACTTTTACTAAAGAATTTGCTCCAGGAACCCCGTTATAAGAATTATGAACAAATCCACCAACACCAATACTCTTAGCTTCTTTAGGAATTATTAAAATTCCACTAACTAAAATTGGTAAAAGAAATTTTACAAATGACTTTCCAGGTTTCATATTTTCTTGTATCTTTTATAAATATATAAATTTTTCTATTTGTTATTCTAAAGTAATTATTTAAAAGTGACATCCTCTGGGGCTTGAAAGCCCCAGCTTCCGTCGAATGACTACTTTTCCCAGATAGTTCCATGATGTTGGTCTTAGTTTCTTACATAATCATTAGCAACTTCGATTTGTATAAATCCTAAGGAAGCTGCAAATTTTCCTCTACTCCAAAGATGTCCTCGAGGATATCTTAATCTTGCTTTTGGATGGTTCCTAAAGAAAAGTCTTGCTGAAATTCCTTTAAGCAAGTGCAATGCCTTGCTCGGCGACATTGTCATCGGAATTGCTGCTGTTCCTTGGACTCTGGCTGCACGTTCAATTCAATCCATTTTATTTTATGTAGAGAAGCTGCCCGACGAATGCAAGCCTCTACTAACTTTTTGTATTTCCATTTTGCAAACATCTTGTAACGATATTTAGGACACCATTCAAACTCCCACATCGAAACTCCGACGATGTGGTTTCTTCTTTTATATTTATTTTTAAGTTCTGCATAGCTCTCGCTAAGTAAAATTATTTTTCCATTTTTCCTCCAGAGCATTCGCTAAGCGAATGCAAAATTTTATATATGATTAGAGCTTCAGCTAAGCAGATGGGTTTCAAGTGCTTAGCATCAAAGCACTAAAGATGCTAAGCTTTCATAATAAAAAAGATAACGCAATTCATCTACAGATTAAAATGCTGTAGATTTCTTGCGATAGGATTAAAAAATTTTATGGGAAAATCATGCTTGCTGCCAATTAGCGTTTCTCTGAACTTTAATTTTATATACCATTCCTGGCTCGAGAGAAAAGTCTCCTAAACCTGCGCGGATTTCTAAACACGTCCTGATTGAATCAGAGATAACTGTCTGATTTGTAGGATCCCACCGTTTAATCGGAGCACTTTCACTTTGATCCAAAATCCATTTATCTGGGTCATCACAAATTGTATTATCAACACAAATTTTACACAACTGACTTGCCTTTTTAATTTGTGTATCTAAAGGAAGAACAATATAATTCTCATGGAATGAGTTTTCGGGTCCATACTTAAATTCAAACGTCACTCTTTCAGGCACTTTTCCAACATAGGTCCAATTATAAGGCATTGTCGCTGAAATGAAATAAGGCTTTCCTTGTTCAAGATTGAATGGCCCTGTTATAACAATTTCATTTTGACCTTGACTGCCACCATAACCTTTTCCAAACATATCAAGATATTGCCCAGGGAACAACTTGCTTAATGAATCCATTAAATCCATCAAAAAGCCATAACTATAGCCCTGATAACTTGAATTGCCCCTCGCCGAGCCATACTGTAACTGTCTCGAAGCATTCCAGTAAGCTATATAATCAAGAGGAATGCCACTGTTCAATAATTCTTCTGTGTTGTGTTCTGCTAAACCTTGAGGCGGCATATAAACAAGCCAATTAATACTTGTGTTTGGTGTTCCTCTTTTTGGTTCATTATAAACCAAAGGCTGCGTGAATTTTGTAAATATATCTGAAGATTGGTTACATGCCAAAGCATACTCGCCCGGTTCGCATTGCGCATAAGTTATTAGATTAACAGAAGGATCTGCACTTTTACAATCATCAACAGCATACCATCCCTCGCTTCTTGTTTTAATGAAACAACATTGTGGCTCATGAGCCGCGCATGAATCTTGTTTCAAAAATTCTTCAGTGCAAGGATCAACCCATCCTGGCCTCGCGACTCCTTGATAATATTGCCAGCATTCTGGCTTGCATTCTCCTTGCTGGTTGCCTATCTTAACTTTCGCTATGACTTGGAAGAATTTCAGTAGCTCAGGGATTTGCCCTTGCCATTGCGTTCCTTGTATTGATTCTGCTTTCAAACTGAAATTGCTCAAGTTGTTCTGGCCTTGAACTTTATCAGCAGCCAAAATGTTAGTTCTTAAGATAGGATTCGTGGCAGCCCAATTCAATCTTACATTTTGTGAAGAGTCTATCCAAGATATTTGAGCATCAAGTTTCGGCAATTGAGAACAATTAGTTACATTTCCTAAACAGTCTTGAGGACAATTACAATAATTCTCGCCTAAGCCGCAAACATCATTGCCGCATTTAACACAAGTCACTGCCCCTATAGCCTCGCAACCAGCACAAACACCTTGTTGATTAGCAACACAATTCATGTCAAAAGGAATTACAGTATTCAAGCCAGGACAACAACTATGATTAGCTAAAACAGGCCTCGTGACACCTTCCGGATAACAGCAGTCTTTCCAGCAGTTACTATAATTCTCGCCATATTGAGCATGACAGCATCCATCACCACAATAATGGCAATCTTGAGGACAGTTAGTGCAATTCTCGCTTGAGTCACAAGTCCCATCGCCACACTCAACTCCACCGCCTCCGCCGCCCCCCGTCTTGCCCAAGGTCAGGAAAATAAAGGTATTATCATCTCTCACGGCATTAGTTGTCAAATTAACTTGTTTAAAAGCACTAATGTAACCTGTCTTGCTCGCAGTAACAGTATAGTTTGTAAAGAAAAATTTCCCTGTAAAGTTTTCAAAATATTCTGTGACGTTCATTCTACTTGTCCATCCAGAGATATTAGTCAAAGTGCTAGAATTCACTCCATATAAACTATCCATCAAATTTATATTAGCGCTACTAACAGGATTGCCCTGAGTATCATTAACATAAACATCAACATACCACTTGACATAA
>JBNAVB010000023.1:0-4843 GCA_049699715.1 Candidatus Pacearchaeota archaeon
TAGCATTGGATTCTTTCAGATAATCTACTTTTTTGATTACAAAATTTCCTGCCAAGTCACCTTCCATTGCTTGCATAATACTGTATCTATAAATAACATCTCTTGCATACTCGTCTTTCCTATAGGGAGTTCCTGTAAACCCAACAATAAATTTGAAATTGTATTTTTTGTCCAGCAAGAATTTCTTCCATTCTTTCATTGCTTCTATATCTGCTTTGTAAGATTCTGCTTCTGGACTCATTATATGATGTGATTCGTCATTCAGAACAAGCGTTCTTTGTCCATTTCCTTTTAGGCTATCAGAGACAGAAGAAGTAACATGATGATAGGTCTTATGAACATTATCTATGCAAATATCTCCTTTCTTTATGGTTCTTGAAGCGTCTGTAATGCTTGGATTTACTTTGAAAGGAATAGATTCGTCTTGTAGTGTTGCTCTAAGGTTTTTATATATTACAAACCTTTCAAATTTTTTAATAAGCTCTCGCTTTACTGTTCTTGAAGGGCATAAAACTAGGACTTGATCTACTGCGCCTTCACATAAAAGAATTTGCGCGATGCCATACATCACCCAGCTTTTTCCTGTTGCTGTTGCCAAATCAATTGTACAAGCAAGCTTGTCAGGAAAATCTAATCTATTTCTAAAATTCTCAAAATTTCTGTGATATTCTTTTAGTGCTGGATTTTTCTCAAAGTTTTCTTTTGCCAAATCTTCAGTATTTTTGTATTCGCCACTCAAAAGAAACCTAACAGCAGTTCTTATTGCTTCTTTTTGGAATTCCCTATGCCCGCAAAGCTCTTCAAGAAAATCCTCATATTTATCCAAATCCAGCTTTTCAGGATCTATGTTTTTTGTGACCTGCAAGACTAATTCATTGACTTTGATGTTGGTCATTTTTTAACCTCTTTCCATAAGCTTTGTTCTATTTTAACAACACGGTCTTTGTTTACGAATATTTTCTTATCTCCACTAAGAATAAAAATAAACTCATCCGAAAATTTGATTATATTTCCTTTGACTTCTTTTCCATTATCTAGCAAAATTGTTGATGGTGGATAATAAGAGTCTCCAAAACCATATGCTAAAGCAACCATCGTTATTATAAAGAAGCTCATAACAAATGAAAATGCTGATAGAATAAAATTATTTGAAACTGTGTAAAATATTGATAAAAACGTTAAAAATGAGAACAATAATAAAATCTTTTTGTTTCCAAAAATTTTAATAGGAATATCATACAATGCAAGAATATTCAATTGTATAAAATCAAAACCAAACTTATTTTTAAACCAATCTTCTCTTTCTTTTGAAATGAAGTTTCTAATGGCTAATTTTTGGTTTCTAAGATCTTCTATTTTTTTATTCGATCTTTTTTTGAATTCATCAATCAAATCAAATTTTCTAAGAAAATTATGTGCTATAAAGTTCCATGAGAGACAACCAAGAATCAAAATTTGAAGGAGGATATAAGCCCAATTCGGAAATTTCATCCAGCCGTTTATAAAGAAATAATAACCAGCTATAAACGGTATGAATACGTAGACCAAAGAAAAGAATAAACCTTCTATATAAAAATCTAATTTGTTATATTTCTCGACCTTTGTATCACCTATAACCTTGCCAAAATATAATAAAACAAGACCAATTAAACCTGACAGAAATGCTATAGTTTCTATGGTAAATTGGAAATTTTCAATCATTTTTACCCTCTCTTAAACTCCTTTATTCCTTTAACCTCAATCCTCTCATTCCCGAAAATATCAAGATAGATAATACAAACCTTTTCTCCAAGTTTATCTGCAGTGATTCTGATTTTATAGCCTTCTTTCTTAATTTCATCAGCAAAGAAATAATCAGTCATGTTAAAGTATTTGCTCTTGTAATCCTTGTCTATCAAGACCATACTCAAAGCTTCTTTAGGGTCTTTGAACTCAACAGGCTCTTTAGCCCTTTGAACAGCTTCAAATTCCTTTATCTCAATAACAAGCTCTTCCTCTATTAGTTTGTCTTTTGGCTTTCTTCTGTAATATTCTGCTTTGACATTCGGCGGATGTATGAAATCAAACCCTATCTGTTCTATATTTTGATTTATGTCTTTAGCAGAAGTCGGCTGTAATGGTCTTGTAAAAGCTCTTTTGTGCAATTCATCAATTACAGAGTAAGGAATTCTCAGAACATAATATCGTATGCCATCTTTTTCTATGTAGTCTTGCAAGAAGTAAACTCTGCTTGCTGGAGCAATTATAAACATTCTTGCTTTAATGTATTCTCCAATGGTTTCATGCAATTGACCAACATATTCTTCTGTTAAATATCCTTTTTGCGAGAACACTTTTACAGGGCAATTGAACAAAACACCATCCATTTTCAAGCCATTTATTTCAAAATCCTTAGGCTCTGCCTGGAACAAATCAAGAGCAAACCTTTTAAAATTCTCTTCGCCCATTTTCAAGATAAAATTATGGTCCTCATACAAGCCAGCATTGTAAAGAACAAATGGCTTTGGCTTTAATGGCTCGCCTTTATTACCAATTTCTTCCTTCAAATTGTGCATTCTTTTAATCATTGTATAAATTGCCAGCTTGGAAGAATCAACCATTATCCATCTTCTACCTAGTTTTTCTGCCACAGCTCCTGTTGTGCCACTACCAGCAAAACAATCTAGAACAAGATCACTTGGATTTGAAGATGCTGTAATAATTCGTTCAAGAAGTTGTTCTGAATTCTCAGTCGGGAATCCCCAAATTTGGCTATAACCAGCAATATCTAACCAGTCAGATCTCACTAGTTCAGTATTGTATAAAACTTCTGGTTCGCCTTTTTTGCTAATTCTTATTTTTCCTTCAGCTGCAAGTTTATCTATTCTCTCTTGAGACAGTGCCCAACGTCTGCCTTTAGGTGGATAATATTTTTTACCGAATATTATTCTTGGAGTAGGGTCCTCTCTCGGAAAATGTAATAATGGATACCAAGTTGGTTCAATTTTTCGTTCCAAGAATTTAAAAGTTGCCAATCCACCATTAGTGTAAAAAAAGATAGAATCCGTTTGTTGTATAAATCTACCCTCAATTTTTGCATGAGCTTTCGTTCTATTCACAACAATCTCATTTCTAAAATTATTCTTCCCAAAAACCTCATCCATTATCACCTTTATGTAATGCCCAAAATGATAATCTATTCTAACATAAATGCTTCCATCTTCTGCCAAAATTTCCCTTAACAAAACCAGTCTTTTTCTTAAGAATTCCAAATACTCTGCTCCTTGCAATGCAGCAGAATAAGCAGGAGCGCCTTTTGCATCATAAATATCTCCTGTTCCGAATGGTGGATCAATGAAAACAAGTTTTATCTTTTCTAACTTTCCTTCGTCTTGCAGTTTCTTCAAATATTTTAGTGCCTGCAAATTATCTCCGAAAATCAGCATGTTGTGCCATTCTCCTTCTTTCACTTTGCCAAACTGCTTTACTGGCTGGAATGGCATGGCCATTGTGTCAGCCAAAATGTCTTCTTCTCTTTCTTTGATGCCGTATTTCAGCTCAATCTCTTTAGGCTCTTCTTTAGGTGGGAAAAGCAGGTTCTTGAAAGATTCAGGAATATCTTTTCCTTCTTTTATCGAATTCAGCAATTGCTGTTTTAATTCATCATCGAGTTGCATTTTATTTCACCTTGTGTTTTTGCCAATAATTTTTTAGATTTTCTAAGACTTTTATGTAACCCAGACTATAGCCTTTTTCTTTTGCTTCTTTGATTTTTTTATCTACGTCCTTAACCGTAGGATATTTTTCTTTTAACCATTGCCAGCCGGTTCTTTTTTTCTTAATTATTTGTTTTAATTCTTCGGCGGCTTCTTTTGTCCCTTCTCTTAATTGAAAGAAATTGTTTCGGTAGATATGTAATTTCTTTCGCATTTTCGAATCTTCATCGCCTAAAATTAATCTCAGCCGTCCATATTTTTTTAAAATTTGAGAATTTTGTTTAAAAACTTTAGATGGAATCACCCAAAAGGCATCGGGTTCTTTTATGTTGTAGCAAATAATAAAAAAATTGTCACGAGGAGTGAAATCTTTTACATCAAAAAGAAGCGTCTTAGCGAATTCTCTTGTTTTAATCTGAATATCTCTATAACCAACATCTGTTTTAATAATGCAATCAATCCCGCCAATATCCACCAACGGCAAATAAATATCAAACCCCCTTTTTAATAACTCGCCAATAACTCTCAATTCACCTTCCTTTCCTGTTGTTTGAGTTGCTTTCCCCATTTCATCCCCTGTTATTCATTTCCTTAACAACCCGCTCTGGGCTTTTAAGTTTATAGATTCTTTCATAATTATCATGTCCTCTTGTTCTTTCTAGGCACGTTCCAATAAGGGCTTTTGCATTTGGGGCATACCTTTGGTTCGTTGTTTGTTGTTTCTCTTGGAACCCATTCATGCCCGCAACGTTCGCAAACATAGCCTTCCAGTTTAATTTTTCCCATATCAATCAGTTATATTCTCTTTAGTATATAAATATTGCTATTATACTAACCGAAAGGTTTAAATACCCAATGGTATATTACTATTAGGTATATAGGTAACGCCTATGGAACCGATACAACCTTTCAGAAAACAAAAAAGAATCTCAGATAAAAACCTTTCTCTTGCTCGCAAGATTAGAGGTTATGCTATTTTGGCAAAAGGAGATATGCCAATAGCAGTAAGTGAAGAGGAATTTTTAGTTCCTTCGCAAAGCTCTGATAAAAAGTATAAGGTAACAAATATTTCTGGGTGGAATTGTGAATGTCCTGATTTTCAGAATAGGCACGATGATTGCAAGCACATTCACGCCATTAAGCTCTGG
>JBNAVB010000024.1:0-4426 GCA_049699715.1 Candidatus Pacearchaeota archaeon
TGTTATATTATAATTTAACAGCAAAGCTTTTGTTGCTTGATTTTTTGAGTTGACGTCAAAAGCAAATACATAAACTATTTTTCCTTTGTTTTTCTCATTATGTTCATAAACTACTTGATCGAGAATTTTGCCTTGGTCTTCGCATCCGTCTACACTTCCTTTTGGATCGGCTTTCTTGTTTGTGTAGAAAAACAGAACAATATTGAAGTCTTGATTGCAGTTTTGTTTTATTTTTTTTAAATATTGCAAAACCTTAATTTCTATAAGTTCATAAATTTCTTTTTTGGCAATAACATCTTCATTTTCTTTTCCAAATCGTCTCTCCAAAGCTGTTAGCATCCTTCCAAGTGCGGTTTTTTCTTCAAAGAGTTCAGGAACAGACAATTTGCAAACATCTTCTTGTAAAATTGATTCTCTTATTTCTAAAGCTGCAATATCAATAAGAAATCTTTCTTCTGTTTGTTTGAATTCATTGAGCTTTGTCATTGCTATGTAATTTCCTAGCAACACTCCAAACAAGAAGATTATAACTGCAAGTATTAATGCTACAATAAAGAACCAAGTGTTGCCTTTTCTTTTTGTTTGTACCATTTTGATTTTTATTTTGTTTAGATTTACCATGCGATTTTTACTTTAAAAATATATTTGATTACTCCCTCCAGACAAAATAAGCATAAAAACCATCCATAAGCAAATATAAAAATTATATAATCCCAAAACCTAATTTTTTCATTTGCTTTATTTGCCGCGAATACAAAGAAAAGTATTGAAAACAAAAGAGCTATGACACTTAACACTATTCTTGTATCTGAAATAACTAAAATCGTATTAAAAAGATTAATTTTTGTATCTAATCGTGGTAATACCCCCAAAGCCAAGTCATGAATCAAAGTAGTTGTGCTGAAAATTATGCCATAAGCCACAATCAGCAAAGCAGCAAGCATAATTATTGTTCCCATAATTACAGTTATTGGCAAGAAGAAAGTCCCTATTGCGCCGTATTTTGGCGAGATAAGATGTTTATATTTAATCAAATTTTGAATGGTGCCATGCCACCACCTAATACGCTCGCTCTTCAGTTTCTTAAATTTTTCTGGAACAATGGTTGTGATTCTTTTATCTAAAAAAATTATGTTATAGCCCAAAGATTTAATACGTAAAGCAATTTCAAAATCCTCTGTGAGAGTTTTTTCGTCATAATAGCCTGCCTTCTTGAAAAATTCTGATTTGAAGATTGTGAAAGCAGGAGCAATGCATACAGCATCAACTCTGCCGAGCAAATATCTATAAAATGAAGTCATGAGATATTCAATTTTTTGCATCTTTGATAAAAACTTTTTCTCATTGTATGGCATCATCCGTGATGTGACTGCCATAACTTGTTTATCTTGGAAGAAAGGAGATGCTTCTTTTAGGAGGTTTCGTGGAATGAATGTGTCAGCGTCAAGATGTGCGATTAAATAAGGCAACTTTTTCTTGGCGAAAAGATATTTCAAGCCAAAATTGAGAACATGAGACTTGTAGCCAGTGCTTCGCTCTCTGTGTATCAAAATTATTTCTCTATTTTTGCTAGTATACTTTTTTATCAACTCACGCGCTATTTTTGGAGTTTCGTCAGTACTGGCATCATTTATTATTAGAATTATAATTTTATTTTTGTAATTCTGGTTTATTATGTTCTTTACACACAGCTCTAAAGTGTTTTGAACATTTTTTGCAGGAATCATAAAAACAATTTCGGGAAAGAAATTGCCCTTAGTTGTAGGAGATTCTTTTCCGAATAAAATTAACAAATAAAAGAACATCACAAAAAAGCCTACAAACAACAACGGATAAACTATCCAAACAGGTAATTGGGGTAGTATTGCCATGGTGAGTACACTTATTTACAGTTATTAAAAATATAAAAATATTGTTATACTACCATATTATTTGTTATAATTTTAATTGAGGTTCTTGTTCTGCTAAAACTCTTGTGATTGTAACAACAAGATAAACGATTGATAACAATATCAAGCTGTACTTAACCCACTAACCCACAAGCGCCCTCGTGGCTGTGATCACAAGATATGATACTGCTAGCAGAATAGCGCTGTGCTTAATTCCGTGCTTGATTGAGCCTTCGCTGAGCTTTCCGATTACAAGACCTGCAAACAAGGCCTGTACAAGTAACAAAATAAAAAATGAGCGCTCCATTATTGCTTTAGAGACTCCGCCTCCGAGCGAGACACCCATGCCTCCAACTCCTCCTGCTCCTGCCTGGAGTTCTGTGCCTGCCAAAGCTCCTGTAATGAGGGGCATAAACTTAATCTCAACGAATAGCATAATCGCTACAAAGATAAAGAAAATAATATAGCCCTGGACAACCATTCCGAACACTCGCGATGCTCGCTCTTTTTTCAAATCCTCTATCTCTGTGACGCTCTTCACGACAGCATCTATAACCCTGCCGATTTCGCCGCCAGAGGCTTCTGCCTCTATAATCAGCTCGACACTGCGAGAGATAACTTTATTGTTTATGTCAGAGGCAAAGGTCCGCAAGGCTTGTCTTACTGGGATGGCTAAGGAAACTTGATTCGCAAGTTTCTTAACGTGGGGCGTTAGCGAGCCATAATCTTTTTTCGAAATTTGGATGATACTCTTGGAGATGGGAGCACCGGCCTTTACGCTTCCTACTAAATCAAGGGAAAAAGAAAGGAACATCTCCTCTTTTTCTTTTTCGCGGCCTGCGCCTATAATTATTGAAGAGACGAAAGGAATGACCGCCACTATTATTGCGATCCCTATCAAGAACCATAATACTTTTGTATTGTAGAAGAAAATAAAGCTAAGCGCAGCCATGACTACCCCTATTACCACCCCGATGATTTGTATTTTTGTAGCCATTTTTGCTTTTTTAGTTTAAACTTTTAGACCTCTGGTTGTGTGAAGTGGAGTAAAATTAAGAACAACAGATTTAGCATCGCGATTAGGGCTATTCCAAGGTTCGCTAAAGTGCTTATGTCCATTGATAGGAAGCTTGTACCCATGATTGAGATGATTGCGAGCAGAAGCATGAAGATTAATGGAGCTGCTATCAGCAGCGCGGTGTAGATATCCGAGTACATACCTATAACATTGGTGTAACGCTCATGGCTCAATCTGTAATCTATCAAGAGAGATTTGGATTTTTCGTGCAAATAAGTTGTCAAATCGCCACCTGTCGTAATTGTTGTTACCATGCCGTTTAGCAGGTCGCTATAGCGCTTGCTAGGGCTTGTTTTTATTGCATTTCTCAGCGCGGTTGTCAAATCATAGCCATAAACATTGATTTGATTCACAACTTTTCTGATTTCTAGGCTGAAGGCTTTATATTCTTTTGTCATGGCCATTATCGTGAATATTTTTGTGGGTTCGACTTTACTTGAGGCAATCGCGGCCATGTGTGCTGCTGCGAAAGGTAGCTCGGTTTCTAGTTTCTTCCTTATGCCACCGGCCACGCTCGAAGGATAGCTCAGGACAAAGAAAAAAGTTATGCAAGTCAAGAATAGGGCGATGGCAATATTTCTGATAAATGTAGTGATAGTCACTTGCATCGCAGCGCTGACTGCCAAGGCAATGATAACTGAAACAAATAATGCCAGAAAAGTAAAAAAGAAGATTATCGAGATGTATGTGCTCAACATATAGGGCATGTTCGCCTTTCTCAAGTCTCTCTCGACGCTCTTGAAAAGCGCAGCTTTTGTAAGGTTTGCTGACATGGGGCCAAAAATTCGTGATGCAAAAACTGCTAAGGCAGAGGGTTTCATTATAACTGCCATTTCTTCTGAAGGAGTCACTTTTCTTTTCAATATCTTGGCCTTAGCCTCTTTCAGCTCTTTCTCGCTAAGATTCAATTCCTCAAGGAATCTTGACTTGTATCCTGAAGTGACATAAACAGGCCCGCCTGCTGTGGATATCCTCTCAATTTTTCTTTCGACCTTAGCTTTTTCAGGAGCTGCTTTCTTGGCGTGATTATTGAATTCGATGACTTGTGCGATCGCAGGCAAGGGTTCATAGATCATAGAAAGCTGGTCGACAAGAGCCTTTGATGTTTTTTCGAGAATAGCTCTCTCATTGACTTTAGCCTTTTCATAAGCCAAAGCCACAGAGTTTAGCTCCTGCAACAGGTTTTTTGCCTTGTCCAAGTTCGCTTTGATTTGGGTTATCTCTTGCATTTTTATTTCAGGTTTCTTATCTCCCCTCGGACTTCATTTAATAGATTGAGCAACTCTTGCTTGACTGAATCGAATTTTGTTTCATCGCCTTGTTTAATGGCTTTGTCTAAAGCACTAAGAACCTCTTGAGTAGAATTAACCAGCTGCAAAATAAAACTTATTTTACGCTGAACTATCATTTCTAATACAAGGATACTGTAGACTTCAGTCTACAGAGGAATTGCATTCCT
>JBNAVB010000025.1:0-4180 GCA_049699715.1 Candidatus Pacearchaeota archaeon
AGGAAAAGAAATTAGCGAGAGCTATGTTACTTTTTAGGAATCGTGCAACACACCAGGGGAAGATGGAGCTTTTGAAAGCAAAATTTTAAAAGCAATTTATTCGTTAAGACCGTGAGGGAAGGTAGCTCAGCCTGGGAGAGCACACGGCTGAAGTAAAGGGATGCACCTTAAAATCCCCATAAAGAAACCGTGGTGTCGTGGGTCCAAATCCCACCCTTCCCATTTTTAGAATGAGAAAAGAGCTTATAATCGTGATTTTTTTGTGTGCAGTGTCTTTGTTGTTTGTAACTGTGATTGGATGTAGCAAGCCAGAAATTAAGATAAAGCCGACTTTGCAAGAGTTGTTAACAGACGAATGTGAAGCGGCGTGCCAAGAGGCCTTGCAGCAGGGCCAGAATCTAAGCAATGGCCCTTGTCTTCTTGATCCTATAAGAGACACTGAATGGGTTTGTGATATAGCTCATGAGCCTCGAGAGATCATAGACAACTTGCGCGAAAACCAGTGCAACTCGTGGCACAACGGAACAGCAAAACATTTCATTGAATTAACGCCCGAATGCAAGTTTATTAAAGCAGTATAAAGTATGAGAAATTTAAAATCAAAAGAATTAAAAAGTAAAGTTTATAAAAGTCCAAAACTTATAACAATCAATTAAAAGAGGAAAAACGATGAAAAATAAAAAAGCAGCTTTTGAGATGTCTATAACGACTATAGTAATTCTTGTCATTGCAGTAATCATGCTGATTCTTGGATTGGTGTTCGTTAGAACAATAATGTGCAGGGCAATTTTTATGGTTAGCTCGACAACAGAAGGCGCACAGAAAGAAATAGAAAAACTTTTTGCAGGACAGGGGGGGGAAGTCAATTGCATGGGAACTGGCACTTCTCTTGCAACTGTAGTTCCTGGAAGGCCGAATGTTATTGCCTGTGGATTCAGTGCGCCACAACAGGGCTCATATGCATATCAGTTTGATGTAGAATCACACATACCAGGAGTTACTGCACAAGAAATAAAGCAATATTGGATTGTCGGGAGTTTACAAGGAAGCGCGCCTGGGATACCTGGCCAAACGACTTATCTCGATTTTGTTATCAAGCCGCCCAAGGAAGCGCCGGAGGGATGGATAACAATCAGAGCAACCGGTGGAAAAGTAATATTCACACCTACAGGACAAGGAGGACAAGGACAAGCGAGAGAAATTGCAATGAGGGATATGAGGTTTGAGATAAAGTCATTGGGATGGATGCGAGAAACTGTGTGTTAACAACTAAATTTTTAAACTTCCTTTTCTTTTTTTCTTAGTAAGCAAAATGTTAAAATTGTATAATACTCTGAGCAAAAAGAAAGAGGAATTCAAGCCTATCAAACCGGGCTTTGTTTCTGTGTATTCATGCGGGCCAACGGTTTACTGGTTCCAGCATATTGGAAACTTGAGAACTTATATTTTCGTTGATTTGTTGAAGAGAGTTTTGCTTTACAATGGTTTCAAGATTAAGCATGTTATGAATATAACTGATGTAGGACATCTAACCAGCGATGAAGATACAGGCGAGGACAAAATTGAGCAGGCTGCAAAGCGGGAGCATAAAAGCGCGAAAGCCATTACCGAATTCTACTGGCAGGAGTTCAGAAAAGATTTCAAAAAACTGAACATTATCGAGCCAGATATTTGGTGTAAGGCTACAGAACATGTCAAAGAGATGATTGAGCTAATCAAAAAACTCGAGGAAAAAGGATTCACTTACAAAACAAGTGATGGAATTTATTTTGACACGAGCAAGTTCAAAGATTATGGGAAGCTTGCTAGCTTGAAAATCGAAAAGCTTAAAGCAGGCAAGAGAATCGCTATAGGTGAGAAAAAGAACAAGACTGATTTTGCGCTGTGGAAATTTTCTGAAAAGCCGGGCTCGAGACAACAAGAATGGAACTCACCTTGGGGGATAGGTTTTCCAGGATGGCATATTGAATGTAGTGCAATGTCAATGAAATATCTTGGCGAGACTTTTGATATTCATGTTGGTGGCGAGGAACATATCCCAGTTCATCACACTAATGAGATAGCGCAAAGCGAGGCAGCAACAGGCAAGAAATTTGTGAATTATTGGCTGCATACAAGATGGCTTTTGTTCAAGGGCGAGAAGATGAGCAAGAGCAAAGGCGATATTTATACTATCTCATCCTTAGAGAAAAAAGGTTTCAATCCACTTGTCTATAGATATTTCTGCTTGACAGCGCACTATAGAACACAGCTTGATTTTACGCAAGAGAATCTGATAAATGCAAAAAAATCATATGAAAAATTAAAAAATGCCATATCAAAATTCAAAGAAGACGGAAAAATTAATGAAGCTTACTTGAAAAAGTTCGAAGCTGCGATCAATGATGACATTGATATGCCAAAAGCTCTGGCAATATTATGGAAACTTGTTCGAGACAGCAATGCACAAGGCAAGTTCAGAACAATAGAACAGATGGACAAGGTTTTCGGGCTGGACTTGCTGAAAAAAGAAAAATTATACATCCCGCCAGGAGTCATGCAGCTTGTTGAAGAGCGCGAGAAGGCAAGAAAAGCCAAGGATTTTAGGTTGGCTGACAAGCTTCGTGAAGAGATTAAAGAAAAAGGCTTCATTGTCGAGGATACTGAACAAGGACCGAGAGTGAAAAAATTATAAATATGGAGTTTTTGAAATTTTTATGAATAAAATAGGTAAACAGTTACACGGAGAAAAAAGGGCCAAGTCACATTGTTTATAATTATCGCGATTGTCGTGATTGCTCTGATTCTCTTAACTATATTTTTGACAGGGGGCTTCAAGACAGTATTTACTCGGGCCGAGATCGCACAAGTCAAAAACTACTTAGATGACTGTTTCAAGCTCAAGACTCAAGATGCTATATTGTTTATAGCAAGACAAGGTGGCTACAACACATTGCCAGAGGCAAGCATAAACTTTATTGATGAGAAAACAGCATATTACTGGAAAGCTAATCAAACTTTAGTGCCAAGCATTTCAACAGTTGAATCTGAACTTGCTTCATGGCTTGATGTCAATGCACGAGACTGCCTGAAAATGCCGGGTTATGCCTTGACTACAACAACATGTAAAACACAAGTTGAAATAAAAAACACAACAAAAATTTTCTTCGATTGTCCGGTGACAATACAGAAAGGCATGGCTTCGACTCAAATAAAAGATTTTTCTGTTGAAATTGACGCGCCTATAGCTAAGATGCTTGATGTATCAGCTCAGATCGTTACAGATTATGCCAAGAAGCCAGGATTTTTGAATCTAGAATCCATTGAAAATATTACTGAAGAGAATAATGTTAGCATAACCGCTATTCCTATAGCACATATAGAACCGTTTCCCGATTTCGTATGGTTTATTATACAAGATAACAATAAACCTTTAATAGAAGGAAGTAATTTTACTTGGAGATTGTGTTACCTTAAAAGGTGATAATTAATAAGAGTAACACAATATTCTTAATAAAATATATTCTATACTCTAATCAATAAAGCAACTTTCTCCCAAGCAATTTTTGGTTCTTCTTTAGTTGGATGTTCCATAAAATAATTGTAATTAACTGCAAAAAATTCACAAAATAAATTTGCTCTATCTAATCTCTTAAACCCTCTGCAAACATGAAGCCATAAAGCGGGAAATTCGTTTATTCTTTCTGCTCTATTATTTGTAATTTGCATTAATTTTCTATTATGAACAATTCCTACGGGCTTAAAATGTGCTCTAATATGTCTTGTTTTTCTTCCAAATACTTTCTTACAAGCTCTTTTATATCCTTGTAATCCATCGCTGATAAGAAGTTCTGGATTTAATCCTGCTCTATCTCTAGCTTTTTGCAAAACTATTTTTGCGTTAGTTTCATCTCGACAGAAACTAACATGAGTTGCAATAATATTTGAATTAGAATCTGAAACAATCCGTAAATAAGCGTGTGGATCTTTGCTTTTTCTTACATGAATAAACTTTTCATCTACATGCCATATATTTGTGAATGCAATTGGCTTGCTTAATGAAATCTTAATCAAATAAGGAGCAAATTTTACAAGCCAATTATAAATAGTTTTGTGGCTCATTATAACAAAACTAATTTTCTTTAAAATTCTCTTTACATTTCTAGTTGAAAGAGGAAAAGAGCGAAGGAATATAGCATTC
>JBNAVB010000026.1:0-4015 GCA_049699715.1 Candidatus Pacearchaeota archaeon
TATCTTTAAATTGTTTCCTACCGACGTTGAATAGTGCTTGTACATTTTTTCCTCCTTGCTCTCAGAGCTTGCGCTAAGAAAGCAAAATTTTATATAGGATTAGAGCTTACGCTAGCTGAAGTATTTCAAGGAGCTAGCATCAAGCTCTTGCTTATGCTAGCAACTCATGATAGAAAAAGATTATCATCGCAATTCATCTACAGACTAAAGTCATGTAGATTTCTTGCGATAGCATTAATTAAGCAAATTTTAAATATCCTCCTTGTTTGTTCCTTACATGAATAAAAAGGGCGATGGCCTTCAGTTTGGATGGGAACAGTTCATAGAAATTGCTTTAGTTATAGGTTTTATAGTTCTGCTTGTGTTCGCCGCCCCTAGACTTTTTGCAACATTTTTTTCAAATCAGAAAACATTGCAAGCCAAAGGCACTTTAGATAACTTAACACAAAAATTAAATGCTCTTAATGAAGCAGAAACAGTAAGCTATTTCTTATTTGCGCCCTCTGGATGGAAAATTGTTGCTTTTGACTCACAGCACAACGAGAACAAAGAATTTCAGAAACCCTCTAAATACTTCGGCCAGAATGCGTTATGCGTCTGTGAAAAAAAATGTACCATATGCCAAACCCTGAAACTACCGCTGAAAAAAGGCGAGGAACTCGCTTTAATTCCGATAGAAGTAAAGGAACTTTGGTTTACCAATGTGAAAGAATATTTCAATGTCTCTGAAGAAAGGCCAGTAGGTGAAATAATTGAGCTCTCTGAAGAAGAACAGCTCGCTACATTGACTTACAATCCATCAAGCACAAAGATAGATGAATGGCTAACAGAAAAAGGTTCGCCGTTGGCCGGCCTCGGCCAATGCATCCTTGACACTTCATCAAGCACAAAAATTCCTTTCGAGCTTATTCTCGCTGTAGCAATCCACGAAAGTGGATGGGGCAAAAGCGGCCTTACACAACAATGTAAAAACTTATTCGGATTCGTTACAGTTGGGCCAGCAGGAACCTGTGAAATGTTAACAACAGAATACACAAAACAAGGCCAGCAAATACAGATGATAAGGCCATTCGCTAAATACACCACCCCTTGTCAATCAATAGCACACTTTGGCAAAATAATTTCAACTTCATCTTACTATAAAGAAGCTATGAAATATACTAATGATCCTATTCAAATGGCATATGCAATTCATGGATGTTCTGGCCCTTATGCAGGCGGCAAATGCATTTATGCTACAGATCCCCAATGGGCCACAAAAGTAATAAACTATATCAATGAAATAAAAACGGCGCAGCTTACTGCATAAAACAGAAATAAAAGTAGGGAAAAAGAAGCAAAAAAAGAAGATGGAACCAGCAGAATCTCTAATAAGAAAAATTCTGATAGTAATTCTTTTTGCGCTCATAGGCGCTGCAATAGTTTTTTTATTGATACGTTTAGGAATTTTGTAACTTTTTTTCAATAAATTTTAATAAATCGTTAAATTTAATAATGACTTCTTCTTATAGCATATATGGATTTTTTGAACAAAAGAGGTGTCACAGTCCAATCAGTTGTTATAGGTATGATAGTCCTTGTTATTGTCGCGGCGATTTTATTCTTTTTTTATAAATCTCTCCCTTATACAGAAACAGTGAACAAGGAAGCTTGTCGTCAATCAGTACTTCTCAGAAGCCAGTCTCTCGCTGGACTGCAGCCAGGGCAGGTTTTAGGCATCCCTTTGAATTGCAAGACAGAAGAAATCAAGATTACCACAGCAAATGAAGATGTCATAAAAAAAGAAATTGCTAATGCGATGTATGACTGCTGGTGGATGCTTGGTGAGGGTAAGTTAGATTTCTTCACAGAAAATGTTTGGCAAAGTTATGGCATTCCAGGAGCAGGCGCTCCAAGAGCTTCATGCATAATCTGCTCAACAATTCGCTTTGATGATAACGTCAAGGCAAAGATTAACTCAATAGACATGACTCAATACTTGATAGACACAAAAATCCCAACTAAAAACATAACTTACTTTGATTATTTCACAGAGCAAGCAGACAGGTCTTTAGCAGTTGACGTTAAAGCACCTCCGATAGACCCAAAACAGGATTATACTATAGTTTTCATGGGCATCAGAGGAAGAAGTTACTGGGAAGTTCTACAGAATGATTTGAAATTTGCTATCGGCGCAGCAGGGTTCAGCGCAATGACCGCAGGCCCTTGGACAACTGGTAAGGTTATAGGAAAGGTTGGCGCGGCCGCTATCAAACATCCATTAGTCGCAGTGATAGCAATCGGCTCTATCCTGGGAACACAAGGGATCACAACAGCTATAGATAATGGCATTGTGAACTCGCATTGCGATGGGGATTGGCAAGGCTGTTATCATTTGATTCTCTCGCCTCTGAAGGCTTCTCAACTCGGGACCATATGTCAAAATATAGAAAGCATTCCTTAAAGTTAATCTTGATAATGCTTTTGTACAGTGGAGCCATCTTCGTATTTTGTCCAAACAGATCTACACTTTCCATCACCACCACACCAATCACATTTACGATATCCTTTTCCATCACAAGCATAACATCTTGTTGTTTTTTTCATACCTATCGCCTCTAATGATCTTCTGTCAATTGAACTAACTAAATATCCATAACCATCGCACGTTCCACACTCAATTTTGCCATCGCCACCACATTCACCACAACGAACTATTTCTTCAGTAACAATTGGATAGCCAGAAGAATGAGAAGTTTTACTTTTTGGTTCTGTATAAACTTTTTCCTCCAAGTTACTAGTTTCTGGGGTTGGAAGCCTTGTTGCTTCAGGACAATAAAGCTTAATCCAATGTTTAAAAATTTTTGGAGTGTGTTCACTCCAGTATGCTCTTTGATTATCATAAAGAGAAAACTGTTTTACCATTAGAGCACCTATACCAAAATAAAGAGCGCTTCCAAATATAGCTGTTCCAAAAAGAAATTTTGCTATTTTTGCTCCAACTCCCATTTTCCACTAAATTTATTAATCCCTTTAACTCATAAATTTTATTGTATTAGAATAAATGTATTGAGAATAAAAAATGTATAATATGAATAAAAGAGGTTTTAAGCTAGGATGGCAAGAGCTCTTTAGCCTTGTTCTGGTAATTTTTGTGCTTATAGTTGTAACCATATGGATAGCTTCTCAAGCAAATGGCACGGCTATGAAAAAACAGATTCTCGCGAAAGAAACATGCATGTTGATAACTCAGGCAAAAGCCAACACAACAATGATGATAGAACATTCTGCAAGAATAAAAATTGAATCTCAAGGGCAAGATATTGTAGTTAGGGAAGGCGAATTCGACAAAGGATACATCTACCCTTGTTATATCCAAGACAATGTTCACATCTCAAGGAAAGACAACATAACAATCATCGAAATAAGATGAACCTCCCAAAAAACAAGAAGGGACAGATAGGCCACGGCCTCACATGGCTCTGGAAATTTGCTTTGCTGGTGTTAATGCTCGGAGTTGTTGTAGCTATAGTTGTCTCGCATTATTCAAAACAATTGGATATAAGAAACGCCGAGACTTCTGCGATTTCAAAAAAACTGGCAGAATGCCTCGCCCCAAAAGGAATTTGGCCCAATACAACTGTACTGAATAAAGAAACAGTAAAAGCTTGTATTCCATTAGATGAAAATGAGATCTATCTCAACATAACCCTTAACAACATGAATATAACTTTAGGCAAACCTTTGCTCGCGACACTATGCCAAACTTTAGAGCAAAAATCTAGGGTGCGATTATATCCTTCTTGTTTAGATTCGCAGTATCATGTCTTGAAACAAACAGACGCAGTTACAGAATCCTCAATGTTAAATATATTTATAGCCTTGAGCAAAACAAAGAAAAATTTGTAGAGCGCAATCGTAAAAATAAATAACACTCGGGCTAAAGCCAGAGGTATTAACAAATAAAAAAATGTCACAAAGAATTCCAAGGTTGAGAAGAAGCAATATAGTGCTCAACAGCTTCACTAGTTGTATT